>JAGOBP010000539.1 GCA_017999195.1 Thermoflexales bacterium | reverse complement strand
GTGGGATTGCCTGCAATGCGCGGCAAGTGCGTGACGGGCACATCCGTCATCTTGTAGCCGCGCGCGCGCATTTCGGCCAGCATCTCCGTGTCGATCATCGCGCCATTGGATTCGACGTGAATGTGCGACAGCACTTCGCGCCGGAAAACTTTGAAGCCGCAATCGATGTCGTGGATCGATCGGCCGAATAGAATCGCGACGACCAGATTCCAGCCCATGCCGTTCAGTCGGCGAATGAGCGGGTCTTGCCGGTTGACGCGCCAACCGCTGACCAACGTCATGTCGGGCGTCAACTTGTCCAGCAACAACGCAATTTCTTTGAAGTCAAACTGCTTGTCGGCAGGCGTAAACGCGATCAGGTCTTTGGTGGCTGCGGCGAAACCCGCTTTTAGCGCGCCGCCATACCCGCGATTGGGGAAATGCTCGACCAGTTTGAAGTTGGCAATGCGCGGCGCGAGTTGGGTGCGCGCCAGTTCGCCGGTGGCGTCGCGGCTGCCGTCGTTGACCAGGATGATCTCGTAATCGACTTTCAGAGATTGCACAACAGCGGCGATTTCTTCGATGGCGGGCACGACGTTAGCGGCTTCATTGTACGCAGGAACAACGATGGATAAGCTCGGCATTCGCAACCTGATTTCACCTTGGATAACTACGTGCGGTGATTATAACACAGCGATCGGCCCGTCCGCGCCCGATCGGTCATTGCCGATCACCTATCGATCAGGTATAATCGCCCCGCTTTATCAGGAGACCCGTATGTTTGAAAAACTCAAATCAATCCGTGATGCACTCACGCGCACGCGCCAGACGGCGTTCGGGCGCATTGCCACATTGTTGGGCGCGACCGAGATTTCGCCGGAACTGTGGGACGATCTGGAAGCGCTGCTGATTCAGGCCGATTGCGGCGTGGAAACGACGCTCGATGTGCTGGAGCGCGCCAAGGAACGTGTCAAGCGCGAAGGGATTACCAAGACCGATCGGTTGCGCACGATTCTCAAAGAAGAATTGCGCGCCATGTTGGTCATGCCGCCCTCGATCGATCTGTTGGACGCCAACGACCTGCGCATCGTGTTGATCGTCGGTACGAACGGTTCCGGCAAGACCACCAGCATCGCCAAGTTATCGCACTGGTTGAAGTCGCAAAACCGATCGGTGTTGTTGGCGGCTGCCGATACGTTCCGCGCGGCGGCAGGCGATCAACTGGAAATCTGGGCCGAGCGGGTGGGCGTACCCGTCATCGGCGGACAGCCCGGTTCTGATCCCGGCGCGATTGTGTACGATGCGATCCAGGCGGCCATCTCGCGCAAGACGAATATCTTGCTGGTGGACACGGCGGGTCGCTTGCATACCAAATATAACTTGATGCAAGAACTAAAGAAGGTACGCAATGTGGCCGTGAAAGCCTATCCCGGTGCGCCGCATGAAACGTGGCTGGTGCTGGACGGCACGACCGGGCAGAACGCTCTGGCGCAAGCCCAGCAATTCAAGGCAGCCGTGGAAGTGACCGGCATCGTCATCACCAAACTCGACGGCACCGCCAAGGGCGGTATGGTCTTCGCGGTGTCGCATGAATTGGGCCTGCCGATTCGCTTTATGGGCACGGGCGAGAAACTGGGCGACATCGCGCCCTTTGATCCTGACGCCTTTCTCGATGGGCTGTTCGAACAAGAATCAACTGAAGCCGCCGAATAACTTGTCTACTTGTTTCCTTGTCTACTTTCACCATGGACGACCTCAAATCTCACCTCACCGACCTCAATAGCAAAATCGCGCGCTTAATGGAGCGTCTTTGACATCGCAGGGAAAAGCAAGCAAATTGCTGACCTTGAAGAGCGTGCCAGTCAACCCGAATTTTGGAACGACCCCACTTCATCACAAACCGTGATGAAGGACTTGACCGAACTGCGCGGCGTAGTCGAGAATTGGCTGGCGCTGGCGCAGCGCGGCCGCGATACCGCCGAACTGATCGAACTCGGCGACGAATCGATGGCGGCTGATCTGGCCGCGGAAGTTGAAGCGATTGAGAAGGAACTCGATCGGCGCGAACTGCTGCTGATGTTGTCCGGCGCACATGATCGCGGCAATGCGCTGTTGGCGCTGCATGCAGGCGCGGGCGGCGTGGATGCAGCCGACTGGAATGGCATGCTGTTGCGCATGTTCTTGCGCTGGGCGGAACAGCGCGGTTTCAAGGCCGAAGTGGTCGATCAAGTGGCCGGTGACGAAGGCGGCGTCAAGAATGCCACCGTCCTGATCACGGGCGAGAGCGCCTACGGCTACTTGCGATCGGAGCGCGGGGTGCACCGTCTGGTGCGGCTGTCACCCTTCGACTCGGCGCATCGCCGCCACACCTCGTTTGCGCTGGTGGAAGTATGGCCTGATCTCGGCGAAGGCGATGAGGTTGAGATCAAGCCGCAGGATATCAAGATCGATACGTATAAATCGGCAGGGGCGGGCGGCCAGAATGTCCAGAAAAATGAGACGGCCATTCGGATTACGCACTTGCCCACCGGCATTGTGGTGACTTGCCAGAACGAGCGCAGTCAGGCTCAGAATCGCGAGACGGCGCTGAAGATTCTGCGCGCGAAGTTGTTTGAGATCGAGGAAGAGCAGCGCCAAAAGGAACTGGCCAACCTGAAGGGTGAACACATCAAGGCCGAGTGGGGCAGCCAGATCCGATCGTATGTGTTACATCCCTATCAGATGGTGAAGGACCATCGCACCGAGCACGAAGTGGGCAATGCCCAGGCCGTGCTAGACGGTCGCCTCGACGATTTCATGGAGGCGTATCTGCGCTATCGGTTGGGGGACTAGCCGCCAAAACAAAACGGACTGCTCACATTGAGCAGTCCGTTTTTGATCGAAGTAGCGTTATTTGACCTCTAGCAATTCGACTTCAAATTTCAGCGCCGAATTGGGCGGAATGGTGCCTTCTGCGCCTTGCGCGCCATAGGCCAGCCCGGACGGAATAATCAACGTGCGTTTGCCGCCCGCCTTCATGCCTTGCAGCCCTTGATCCCAGCCGGGAATAACCTGCCCCGTGCCGAGGATAAAGGTGAAGGGCTGCTTGCCCACCGTGGTGTCGAACTGGATGCCGCTGTCGACCAGCCAGCCGGTGTAATTGACGGTCAGCGACTTGCCGTCGTCGGCGGCCAGGCCCGTGCCTATGACCGTGTCCTCGATCTTGATCTTTGGAACGTCCAGCAGTTCGACGTAGAAAATGAGGGTGGCGTTGGCCGGAATGACGCCGCCCGCGATGGTGTGTTCGCCGTAGGCCAGATCGGGCGGGATGACCAGTTTGCGCACGCCGCCCACCTTCATCGAGCCGACGCCCTCAATCCAGCCTTTAATCACGGTGTTCAGTGG
>JAGOBP010000538.1 GCA_017999195.1 Thermoflexales bacterium | reverse complement strand
GCCATCGTCCGCAAGGGCTTGCTGGCCGGGATGCGCAGCCGCGAGATGATCAGCAGCATGGGCGCGTTCTCGGTGCTGGTGATTTTGTTGGTTGCCTTTGCCTTTGATTTGCGCGTGGCTAAGGCGGGCACGGTCGCGCCCGGCGCGTTGTGGTCGGTGATTGCGTTTGCGGGCATTCTGGGGTTGGGCCGCACGTTGAGCGCCGAGATCGATCGGGGCGTGTTTGACGCACTGTTGCTGGCGCCGGTTGATCGCAGCGCGATTTTCTTCGGCAAGGCGTTGGGCATCATCATTTTCATGCTCATCATCGAAGCGGTGATTTTGCCGTTGTTTGTGATCTTTTTCAATCTGCCGTTCTTGCAGCCCAACATCATCTTCATCGTGATTTTGGGGACGGTGGGTTATGCGGGGGTGGGCACGCTGCTGGCGACGATGGCGGCGAATACGCGTTTGCGCGAAGTGCTGCTGCCGGTGCTGCTGCTGCCCATCGCGATTCCGGCACTGCTGGCCGCGGTGAAATGCACGGCCGGAGCGTTGGATGCGCGCCCGTTTGAAGAGTGGAGCAATTGGTTTGGCCTGTTGGTGGCCTTTGATCTGGTGATGCTGGGTACGTCGTTCCTGGTGTACGATTTTATCGTGGAAGACTGATGAAACGGCGAGTCAGCGAGTCGGCGAACCAGCGAATCTATGATGCGGCCGTCACACGTCTGGCGCAGCGCGGCTACGGTTATGACACGCGCTTGTGCGATGCGGATGTGGTGGGTTTTGCCAAAGCGCTGGGCGATGATGTGCAGGCGATGGTGCAATTTCAGCGGCGCGATGTTGAGTGGACGATCGCTCTGCGGCGGGTGAGGGCGACTGAACTTGCGCCACAAGTCTATGGTGGTTACTCAGGGGCGCTGGGTGCGCGATTAGGCCACGTGCTGTGGTTTGTAGCCAATGTGCGCGACGGCGACCAACCCGATCGGTGGTGGACGCCCGATGAGATCGAGGCGGCGGTGGACTTGCTGATCGCGCATGGTCTGCCGTGGCTGGAAGATTCGCAGGCGGCCAAGCCGTGGGAGATGCCCGCACTGCGCTGGCCGGAATTCGTCGAAGCCGTGATGAGCATCGCCGGGCCGGCGTTGTTGGCACAGGGCTATCGGGCGGCAAGCCAAACTCTGGCCGGCAATTTTCCGTATCCGTATTTTGTGAAGTCGTTGCCGGATGGAGAGTATGCACTGATCGAGTTTCAAGTGTGCTATAGCCTTGATCCCGAGCGCTTTTTGTTTGATGTGCGCTTGCAGCGCAAGACGAATGACAATCCGCTGGATTTTGGCGGGGCGTATGAAGAATGGCGCGCGGTGTCGCTGGGGCAGTTGGTGTGGCGCAGGCGCTGGCCGGATGATGAAGCGTGGTCGGTGGCGGCGGTGAAGTCGCTGCTCTGGCAGTATGCCGATCGGGCGGAGTTGGCCGATCGGTTGCGCGAGGTGCTGGCGCATGTGACGCACATCGCGCGGCCATGGCTGGAAGGCGATCTTGAGCGGGGCGATCGGGCAGCTGTTACAATTCAATTTACAGGGAATGAGGAGGCGTAAGCGATGACACTATCTCGTGATCGAGTGACGTTGCCGCTGCTGGTGTTGGCGGGACTGGTGACGACGGCGGCGATTTATCTGGCGTTTGGCTATGCGCCCACGGCCGATAAATTGTCGGGCGGGGACGTGCAGCGCATTTTCTACTTCCACGTGGGCATCGCGTGGATTGCGGGCCTGGCGCTGTTTGTGACCTTCGTGTTCAGCATTTTGTATCTGGCGCGCGGCGAACAACGCAAGTACGATATTATCGCGGCCGGGTCGGCGGAGATTGGCGTGCTCTTCGGTGTGATGGTGCTGTTGTCGGGCATGCTGTGGGCGCGACCGGTGTGGAATACGTGGTGGACGTGGGACCCGCGCCTGACCACGACGGCCATCACCGAGTTTCTGTATGTGGCGTATCTGATGCTGCGCGGCGCGCTGGATGATCCGCAGCGGCGGGCGCGCTTTAGTGCCGTGTATGGCATCATCGGTTTTGCCAGCGTGCCGATTACGTTTTTCTCGACGAAATGGTTTAACACCATCCATCCCGATTTGTTTGCGGGCGAGGCGCTGTCGCCGCTGGTGCCCAGCATGCGCCCGCCGATGTTTGTGGCGCTGGCGGCCTTCACGCTGATCTATGTGCTGATGCTGCGGGCGCGCGCCAAAGTGGAAACCAGCGCGGACGAAGTGGCGAAGTTGAAGCAGGAAATCATCAATGCCTAATGCGCAATGATCAATTTTCAATGATCAATGTTGTCGCGCTTGCATTGATCAGTGTTCATTGAGCGTTGCTGATATTTGCTCTGGCAAGCAGTGCCAGGGTTGTTCTTTGGAGACTACTATGAGCCCTGAAATGAGCAACATCGTATCGTTTTTGATTCCGGCCTATGTGGTGTTTTGGCTGGTGACGTTTGGCTATGTGTTTTCCATCCGGTCGCGCCAGAAGAATCTGGAGAAGGACATCGAGACGCTGCGGCTGTTGGTGGAGAAGAAGCAGAAGAGCAGCCAATAAGCGTAACGTTTAGGGCTGCACGGCGTCTAATCTGTATCTTAATGGTGGAGAGTTGACCATGGCAACGGCGGCAACGACCAAGCGACCAATCACGCTGACGGCGCGTTTTCAAACTTTTGCGCATGCCTTGATGTTTTGGCTGGGCATGTCTTTTGTGATCGTGGTGGGCTTTGGCGGCACGGCGACGCTGCTGGGCGGTGCGCTGCGCGACTTTAGCCAGATCATCTCGCAAATCGGTGGCGTGGTCGTGATCATCTTCGGCCTGCATACGCTGGGCGTGTTCAAGATTCCGTTTCTCAATTACGACACGCGCAAGCAATACAGCGGCGGCATGAATTACGGCTCGTCGGTGTTGATGGGCGTGTTCTTTGCGGCCGGATGGTCGCCGTGCATCGGCCCGACCTTCGGCGCAATCATCACGCTGGGCTTGAGCCAGAATCAAGTAGGCACAGCGATGGTGCTGGCCGCCGCGTATGCGGTGGGGCTGGGGCTGCCGTTTGTCGTGCTGGGCCTGTTGGTCGATCGGGCCACGGGCGTTTTACGGCGCTTGAAGAAATACATTCGTGTGTTTGAAATCGTCACGGGCCTCTTTCTGCTGGTGTTAGGCGTGTTGTTGTTGACGGGTCAGATGACGCGCTTCGCGCAGTTGGCCTCCAACTCAACCGGCGTGATCGACACGATCACGGTGGAAGAGAACCTCATCGCGGGCCAGGCGGGTAATCCCACGTTGCCCATCGCCTTGTTCGCGGGCCTGTTGTCGTTCCTCTCGCCGTGCGTGCTGCCGCTGGTCCCGGCC
>JAGOBP010000537.1 GCA_017999195.1 Thermoflexales bacterium | reverse complement strand
AAACTCAACATCGATCTGCGCATACTCACGCTGCCCGACGATCTCGATCCCGATGAATTGATGCAGCGCAATCCCGATGAGTGGCGCGCACTGGTGGACGCCGCGCCGCCGGTAGCCGAATTTGTCATCGGGGCGTTTACGGCCAATCGAGACTTAGCTGATCCGCGGGAACGAGCGTCCATCGCCAAACAGGTGTTGCCCATCATCCGCGATGTGGCTTCGCCCGTCGAGCAGGATGTCTATGTACAACAGTTGGCGCGCAAGTTAAAGGTCGAGCCGCGTGCGTTGTTCGAGCAGATGCGACTACCGGCGGGTGCGCCAACTCGATCGCGTCCGCGCCCGGCGTCCGCCCCCTCACCCGCCGAACTCAAGCGCGACGCGAATGATCTGGAATCGTATTGCCTATCGCTGATCGTGCGCCAGCCGCATCTGTTGCCCATGATCGACGAGGCACTCGATCGGTCCGAACAACCGCCGCTGTGCGCCGATGATTTTGAGCAGCTGCCCAATCGCGAAGTCTTCCGCGCATTGCGCGCCGTTACGATCGAGCATACGCCAACCATCGAGGCGATGCGTGCCACGCTGGAACCGGCCTTGTACGGTCAACTCGATCAGTTGTTGAGCGAATCGACGTCGCGCCCGGCGCTGGAGCGCGGCGAAAACATCGAGCAAGATGCGCAACAAACAGGCTTGCGCCTGCGTGAACGGCGCTTGCGGCGCGAAGGCCGTGAACTGTTGATGGTGCTGCAAGACGCGCAGGCGATGCCCGACGACAGCGATATTGATACACTGCAACAATCCAGCCAAAACAATGCAGTGGCGTTATTGCGGTTGCAACAAATCCTAAGTCCGCGTACAATAAATCGCCAGAGTACCGCTGAGCCGTGGAACCGAAGTTAAGCATTTTACAGTCCCTGGACCCGAACGGTAATCATGACCCATTCATCTGATATGTCGCCCTTGCGCGACGACGAACTGAATAACGACGACCTGAACGGCGAAGAGCTCGATCTCGACGAGACCGAGGCCGGGCTGGACGATCTGCCAACCGCCCCCGATGACGACGACACGCTGCTGGCCGATGAGCCGGATATTGCGGAGTTGGAAGAGATCGAAACCGAGGACGACGACGATGATGCGCCGCTGGCGGTCGAATCTGATCTGGGCGACGATCCCGTACGCATGTACCTCAAAGAGATCGGCCAGGTGCGATTGCTGGAATCTCAGCAGGAAGTGTGGCTGGCGATTCAGATGGGCGCGCCCGATCGATTAGATCAAGTGCGCGAGCGTCTGCACGCAGCCAACAAGAAAGCCCCCCACCCCGATGAACTGATGGTCGGCGTTTACGAGGATTTTGTCGAGGCCTGGGAACATCTGGATAAAGCCAGTCACAAAGCACACATGAAAAAGATCGATCTGGCGGCCTTGATCGAGGAAGCGCGCTGTTTGCGAACGGGCGCTGTGCCAACCGGGCCGTCGGTATTGCAGCCGCACTCCACCAATGCGCGGCATGAGCGCACTTCAGCCTGGCACGATGCGCTGGGCCATTTATACAACGCCTACGTGCTGGTCTATCTGATGCCGGTGCCATCGCAAGAGTGGCTGCTGGCGCATGTCGTCAAGAAGGCCAGCCCGCTGCCACAAGCCCGCACCTTTGCCAAGTCCCTGCCCGATGCGCGCCACATCAATCAAGCGCTGAATGACGTCATTGCCGATCGGACTGGGCAAGCCGTAAAGGCCAAGCAAGCGCTGGTACGTGCCAACCTCCGATTGGTGGTCAGCGTCGCCAAGCGGTACATCGGGCGCGGCATTTCGTTCCTCGACCTGATTCAAGAAGGCAACATTGGCCTGCTGCGCGCGGTTGAAAAATTCGACTTCACCAAAGGCTTCAAATTCAGCACCTACGCCACGTGGTGGATTCGACAGGCCATCAGCCGCGCCATTGCCGATCAGGCCCGCACCATCCGCATTCCCGTGCACATGGTGGAAACGATCAATCGCCTGCTGCGCATCCAGCGCAAGTTGATGCAAGAGTTGGGCCGCGAACCCTCTTCGGAAGAAGTGGCCGTGGAGTTGGGGATGCTGGAGCCGGAAGAGACCGCCGCCGTGCAAGCGGCCTGGGCGGCCAATCAACCGCTGGATACCAGTCTGGAGCGCAAACTGCGGCGCGTGGCGACCAAGGTGCGGCGCATCATCCGCATCAGCCAGGAACCGATGTCGCTGGAGACCCCCGTCGGGCAGGAAGAGTCGTCGTTGCTGGGTGATTTCATCGAAGACGAATCGGTCTTAGGGCCGGTGGATGCGGCCTCGAATCAACTGCTCAAAGAGCAAGTGGTTTCGATTCTCAACTCGCTATCGGAACGCGAACGTGAAGTGCTAGAGATGCGCTTTGGCCTGAAAGACGGGCAAAGCCACACGCTGGAAGAAGTGGGCCAGTTCTTCGGCGTCACGCGCGAACGCATCCGCCAGATCGAGGCCAAGGCGTTGCGCAAGTTGCGCCATCCGTATCGCAGCCGCAAGCTGCGCGATTATCTGGCTGAATAGTTCAACAAGCCGCGCCCTCATCGGCGCGGCTTTCATTTTGGAGTGAAACCATGACCCCAAAACCCTTCGAGCGTTTTCGGCCGCATCCGTGGCACGGCCTGTCGATTGGGCCGAATCCGCCACGCTTAGTCCACGCCTTTATCGAGATCACGCCGTTTGATGGTGTGAAGTACGAAGTAGATAAACCCAGCGGCTATCTCCGGGTCGATCGGCCCCAGCTGACCTCCTCGCTCCCGCCGATGTTGTACGGCTTCATTCCACGCACGTACTGTGCCTCACGCGTCGCGGCGCTATCGCAGACCGCCACGCACGGCGACGGCGATCCGCTGGATATTTGTGTCTTGAGCGAACGCGCCATCAATCGCGCGGAGATTCTGCTGAATGCGCGCGTCATCGGCGGCTTGCGCATGGTCGATCACGGCGAAGCCGACGACAAGATCATCGCGGTGCTGGAAAAAGACCCCGTGTGGGCCAGCGCCTCCGATCTGAGCGATGTGCCGCCCAAATTGATCGAGCGACTGCGCCATTACTTCATGACGTACAAAATGAAGCCCGGTGAAGATTTGCTGGCTTTCAGCCGCGACGTCACGATCGAGGCCATTTATGGCTATGAAATGGCCGCCAACGTCATCGAAGCCGCCCAGGCGGACTACGCGGCCGAGTATGATTCAGGCCCGGCAGTTGCTTGACGCCAATAATGCCTGTGGTATAATTTCGCCCGCGAGACAAGTCAGCAACATTCCGCAATAGCTCAATCGGCAGAGCAATCGGCTGTTAACCGATGGGTTCCAAGTTCGAGTCTTGGTTGCGGAGCAAAAACCGAACCGAGTACCCA
>JAGOBP010000536.1 GCA_017999195.1 Thermoflexales bacterium | reverse complement strand
TCATCTTTCTCGTGAACTCTATTTGGCGATCCGACGCTTACGCCGTCAACCAGCGCTACTTCAATCCTGTTTTGCCGGGGCCGGCTTGGCCATCAACTGAGTTTAGCTAATCATGCAAGGCGCTGTAAAGCCCGAATTTAGCCTGAGACAAAAGCAAACCCCCACCCCGAATCGAGGTGAGGGTTAACGCTTTCACTACCGCACGGCGCAACTATCTGACTACTTAAACAACTCGCGCATGATAATGGTGCGCTGCACTTGCGACGTGCCTTCGTAAATCTGGAAGACCTTCACATCGCGCATCAACTTCTCCACGGGATATTCCTTCATGAAGCCGTAGCCGCCGAAGACCTGCACCGCATCGACGGTGGTCTTCATCGCGGTGTCGGCCGCAAAGGCTTTGGCATACGCCGCGAGTTTGGTGTTGGACAAACCTTCGTCCACCAACCAGGCCGCTTTCCAGGACAACAGTCGCGAGGCTTCCACGTTCATCGCCATGTCGGCGATCATGAAGCCGATACCCTGATGTTGCCAGATCGGCACGCCAAACGAGGTGCGTTCCTTCGCATACTTCACGCACTCATCCACGGCGCGCTGCGCCAACCCGACCGCGCTGGCAGCCACCGTCGGCCGTGAGCGATCGAAGACCTGCATCGCGATCTTGAAGCCGTCGCCGTCTTTGCCCAGGCGATTGGCCGCCGGGATGACCACATCCTCCAGCGTAATTTCAGCCGTATCCGACGCGCGCTGCCCCAGCTTGTCAAACTTCTTGCTGACGCTGAAGCCGGGCCGATCACGCTCCACAATAAAGGCGCTCATGCCGCGATGCTTGGCGGCTTTATCGGTGTACGCGAAGACCACAAAGAAGTCCGAATACGAAGCATTGCTGATAAACGTCTTGCTGCCCTTGATGACGTAGTCATCGCCTTTCTTGGTGGCTGTGCTCAACATGCCCGCCACATCGGAACCCGCCGCGGGTTCAGTCACCGCATACGAGCCGAGTTGGCCTTCGCACATGCGGCCCAGCCACGTTTGCTTCTGCTCTTCGGACCCGGCCACAATGATCGGGATGGCCGCCAGGTTGTTGATCATGATCGTGGTGCTGATGCCCGTGCAACCCCAGGCCAGCTCTTCGCAGACCAGCGCCTCTTCCACCAACGACGCGCCCCCGCCGCCGTACTCCAGCGGGATGTTGGTGTTGATCAGCCCCGCCTGCCGCGCCTTGGCGATCACGGGGATCGGAAACTCTGCGGTCCGATCGTAATGCTCGGCCACCGGGGCGATCTCGCTGCGCGAAAAATCACGCGCCAATTGCTGCAACATTTTCTGCTCGCTGGTCAGGGCAAAACCGATGCCATCAGTCATGATGCACTCCTTAAGAGGTAGGATGGGGTTGCTCCAAGTATAGGCGAGAATCGTTTGTGAAGCAATAGACAAATTATGCGTTAGCGCGGCTCCAGGCCTAACACCTGCCGCAAATCGGACGTGATGATCAAGCGAAATTGCTCGGCCATGTAATCGGGCGAGTGCGGCAGATCATGTTCCAGCCACCAGATCAAGACGCCCAGCAATGACCAGCTCAGCGAATTGGCGACGATCTCCAGCGGCACGGTGCTTTTCTCCGGCGCGGGCTGCAACGCCGACAACCACTGCACCGTAATCTCCGCGATATAATCGCGCACGCCCGCGATGAACGCCGGCACGCCCGCCGCGCCCATCATCACCCGATAAAACGGCGCATGCCGCGCCACGTGATCGAACACGCGCTTGATCGGCCGTTGCGGTCCTTCCAGGGCCAGTTGGCTGGCTTCATCCAGCGAACCGATGTCGGCCATCAACTCATCAATCGCATCTCGCAGGCTGTTGATCAGCAGTTCGTGTTTGTCCTGATAATGCAGGTAAAACGTGGCGCGATTCAGCGTCGCCCGATCGGCAATGTCCTGCACCGTCAGCGCGTCGAAGCCCTTCTCGGCAATCAGCGAGACCAGCGCCTCGCGCAGCATCTGGCGGGTGCGCACCACGCGCGGATCGAGTTTCTTAAGTTCTTTCGTCATGCCTCACCCTTACTTTTGGCACATTGACGCCGTTTGAATCGGGGTTATACTTACCGGAGTTTATCAACAAAGTGTCGATAAGTCAACAATCTGACGATAAGTACCCCAATTGAAGCCATGAGCGAAACCAAACCATCCACGGCCAAGTCCACGCCCGATCGCGCCGCGTACGCCATCGAGGCCCGGCAACTGGTCAAAGTCTATAAAACTGCCGCCGGGGATTTCACCGCGCTGAAAGGCATCGATCTCCAGATCGGGCACGGCGAATTTGCGGCCGTGTACGGCAAATCGGGCGCGGGCAAGTCCACCATGATCAACTTGCTGTGCGGCATCGATCGCCCCACGTCGGGCGAGATCATCATCGACGGCACGCCCATCCAGCACTTGCACGAAGATCAACGCGCCCGCTGGCGCGGCCTGAATCTGGGCGTGGTCTTTCAATTCTTTCAACTGTTGCCCTCGCTCACGTTGATCGAGAACATCACGCTAGTGATGGATTTCAACAACACCTATCCGCTGCGCGAACGTAAAGAGCGCGCCCTGCAACTGCTGAAGCAAGTGGGCATCGAGCAGCACGCGCACAAAATCCCGTCGCGCATCTCGGGCGGACAGCAGCAGCGCGTGGCGATTGCGCGGGCGCTGGCGAATAATCCGCCCGTGATCGTCGCCGACGAACCGACCGGCAACCTGGACTCGCGCACCGCGCATGAGATTTTCGACTTGTTTTCCAGCCTGATCGAGCAAGGCAAGACGCTGCTCGTGGTCACGCACGACAAAGAAATCGCCCATCGCGCCACCCGCGTCATCGAAATGGCCGACGGGGAAATAGCCAAGCACTAGAATTGCCACAAAGGAACACACAGAACACGAAAGTTTTTACAGGTATCTTTGCGCTCTTTGCGTTCTTTCGTGGCTGTACTGGCTGACTGTGATTGAGGAATACTTTTGGAACTGAGCACGCGCTGGATCAAAATCTTCAAAGACATCTGGGATCACAAGACGCGCTCGTTATTAGTGATCCTATCGATCGCCGTGGGCGTGGCTGCCGTCGGCATGATCAACAACGCCAAGAGCATGATCGAACGCGATCTGTTCGGGCCGTATCTGGCGGGCAATCCCACACTGGTGCAAATCTACGTCTCGCGCTTCGACGACAATTTGACGCATGCCGTGGCCGGGATGCGCGAGGTGGAAATCGTGCAGCCGCGCCGCACCACCGCCGCCACCATCTTCCAGCCCGACGGTATCGCACGCGACATCAGCCTGATGACCGTGCCCGACTTCAACGATATTCAAGTCAATCGACTGCCTATCGAAGCGGGTACGGG
>JAGOBP010000535.1 GCA_017999195.1 Thermoflexales bacterium | reverse complement strand
GCCCTAAGCCACGCCTCGTCGGTGCTGGACCGGCTGCCGTGATGGCCCAACTTCAAGACGGTGGCCTGCACATCCAGGCCGTGCCCCAACATCGCTTCATTTTCAATGGCTTCGGCATCGCCCGTGAGCAGGAACGAGGTCTGCCCATAGGTCAACTTGATCACGATCGAGCCGTCGTTGGTGTTCTCACGATTGACAAATTCTTCGTCGGGAGCCAGCACGTCCAACTTGAGTGCGGAATCAAACGGAATGGTCGTGCCCGTGCGAACCTGCAAGGCCGAAATTTTCTTGTCGCGGACATTGGTCAGCAGGCGTTCATAGATTTGCGTCGGATGCTCGTCGCCGGTCAGCGCCACCAACTTCACCGGAAAATTCTCCAGCACACCGACCAGCCCCGCGATGTGATCGGCGTCGGGATGCGTGACCACCATCACGTCCACCTGACTGGCTCCCCAGGCCGTGATTTGCGGGATGATCAGGTTGTTCGCCAGGTTGATCGATCGGCCACCGTCGATCAACATGATCTGGCCGTTGGGCGCTTTAATCAAAATCGAATCGCCCTGCCCCACATCCAGAAAAGCCACTTCCATTTCGGCGCGGCCGGCCGGCGGCGGAGGCGGCGTAACGGTGCCGCCCGTATCAATACAGGCCGTCAACAACAAACCGATTACGAGCAACGGCAACCCTAAGCGTTTGAACATAGTCTCCTTAAAGTATGACGCAGTCCCCGTGATTTTACAACGCCACCTGCTGCACATCCGTAATCGGCGGCAGCTGGCGCAGTTCGCGCAAGACATGATCGGGCGCGGGCGAGTCGATGTTGATGTACGATACCGCCTGCCCGCCGGGGCCGCTGCGCCCCATCTGCCACTCCGCGATGTTGATGCCGTGCCCGCCCAGAATCGTGCCCACCTTGCCGATGACGCCCGGCACGTCGCGATTGGAAATGATCAACGCCGGACCGTGCGGCAGCGCATCGATGCGGAAGTCGTCCAGCAGCACAATGCGCGACATGGTGTGCAGGAACAACGCCCCGCCGATGAGACGCGTTTCCTTGGTCGAAACGACGCGGCACAAAATCACGTTAGAGTAATCTTCGGCGGCGGGATGGCGCGTCTGCGCCACCGTGATGCCGCGATCTTCGGCCAGGCGCGGCGCATTGACGTAGTTCACGGCATCGCTAAGGATGGGATACAACATGCCTTTCAGCAGCGCCACCGTCAGCGGCTTCACATGCTCGGCCACTTCATCGCCGCGAAATTCCACTTCCACACGCTCGATGCGGCCGTGAATCAACTGCATGTGCAACGAGCCGATCTTCTCGGCCAACGTCATATACGGCGCCAGCGAACGATAGTCCACGCCTTCCGCAAAGGGCAAATTAACGACATTGCGAAAATTCAAGCCGCGCAGCGCATCGATGACCTGTTGCACGATCTGCACCGCCACGTCGCGCTGCGCCTCTACCGTATTCGCGCCGATGTGGGGCGTCGCCACAACATTATCCAGCGCGAGGAGCTGCTTCAACCGATCGGTTTTGGGCGGCTCTTCGCTGTACACATCGATCGCCGCACCCGCGACTTTGCCGGAACGCAACCCATCGAGCAAAGATTGTTCATCATAGATGCCGCCGCGCGCGCAGTTGATCAGCAACACCCGATCTTTCATCTTACCAATCTCGGCCGCCCCGATCATGCCGTTGGTCTCAGCGGTCAGCGGTGTGTGCACAGTAATGAGGTCCGCGCACGTCAACAATTCATCCAGATCGCCGACCAACTGCACGTGAAGGCGCTCGGCCACTTCTTCGGCGATGTAAGGATCATAGGCGATGACTTTCATGCCAAAGGCTTGACACCGCGTCGCCACGCGCGACCCGATCCGCCCCAACCCGATGACGCCCAGCACTTTGTCGCTGAGCTGCGTGCCCAGGAACTTGCTGCGCGTCCATTCGCTGCGTTTCACCGACGCATTCGCCGCCGGTAAGTGACGGCACAACGCCAGCATCAACGCCATGGTCTGTTCGGTCGCGGCCAGCGTATTGGCCTCGGGCGTATTCATCACCAGCACGCCGTGCAGCGTGGCCGCATCGATGTCGACGTTGTCCAGGCCCACGCCCGCGCGCCCGGCGACCTTCAACTTCTTGGCCGCCTCGAAAATATCGGCGGTCAGCGGCGTGCCCGAGCGGGTGATCACCGCCTCATAGTCGCCAATGACGTCCAGTAATTTTTCCGGCGGCGGCAGCTTCAGCACGTCGTACTGAACGTCATCCGCCGTCGCCAGTAAGGCCAGCCCCGCCGGCCCGATGTCGTCTGTGATGAGAACCCGATGCATTATGCCTCCCAAGCCAATTATGTGATTTAGTGTCCCTGTCTCGCATCGGGGCGTAATCATAACACGCAACGCCTAACGCGCAACAGGCTTGTTGTTGCGCGCCCGCGCTCGCAGTTGCGCGCCCGCGCTTGTCGAGTCGGCAGGAACAGGTTATACTCGCACTGCCTCGTGCGCCACTCTGACCTTTCGCGGGAGCCGAACCCTATGATTCGACTTGTCACCGACACCACCGCCGTCCTGCCTCGTGACTTTGCCGCCCAGCATGATCTAGTGGTCGTGCCGCAGATCATTCGCTTTGGCAACGACAGTTACCAGGAAGGCGTAGAGATGGACGAGCCGGAGTTTCTGCGCCGGTTGGTCGTCTCGCCAGTGCTGCCGGGCACGGCCGCGCCGCCGCCGGGCCTGTTCGACGAGACGTTCCGCCGCGCCGCCGAAATGGGTGACACGATCATCGCCATTCACCCGTCCAGCGATGTCAGCGGCACAGTAGCATCGGCGTTTACGGCCAAGAGCCTGTACCCCGACGCCGATATTCGCATCGTCGATACGCGGACCATTGGCGGCTGCCTGGCCGAGGCGGTGCGGCTGGCGGTAGAGTGGCGTGACGCGGGTCATACGGCCGATCGGATTGTGGCCGACCTGCAAGCCCTGGTCCCGCGCACCCGCACGTACTTCGTCGTCGCCACGCTGACGTATCTGTACCGGAATGGCCGCATCGGCGGCGCGGCCAAGTTGCTGGGCAGCATGCTGCAAATCAAGCCGATTTTGCACATGCTGGACGGGCGGGTGGAAGCCTTCGATAAAGTCCGCACCCATCACAAGGCGCTGGAACGTTTGAAGGAAGTGGTCTTTGCCGAGTGCCCGCGCTCGCCGGAGTCGCGACTGTGCATCATGCACGCCGATTCGCCCACCGAGGCCAGTCAACTGCGCGACGAACTGTGCGCCGAATTGGGCGTGTGCGATATTCCCTTGTACTCGGTCGGCCCGGCCATTACCACCCACGCGGGACCGGGCACGCTGGGCGTGGGCTTTTTTACGGCGGCCTAAGTCCG
>JAGOBP010000534.1 GCA_017999195.1 Thermoflexales bacterium | reverse complement strand
TGCCGGATCAAACTGCGGCTGCTGCATATAGGTAATGGCTTCATCGTCAGTTGCAACCATGTGAGCCGAAGTCACACAGAATGCGCGCGGCAGCACATCGACGTTTTCGTAAATCTTCACATCGCCGGAATAGGCCACGCGAAAGCGGCCCTGCGGCGCGATGACAAACGACTGGAACGCACCGCTGCCTTGATCGATCAACGCCAGCCCGCGAATGGTCACGCCAGCATTGCCCACAATGCCAATCGCTTTCACGCCGCGCCGATCGACCCACGCCACGCGCGTTGCAGACAGACCGTCTTTCACGTCCAATGGCTGATCAAACAGCGGGCGCGTTTGTGTGGAGCCATCCTCAAAAGTGATCTCGATCTGCGCCAGCACGCCAGCGGGAGCGGCCTCCGCGTACACGATGCCGAGCGCATCGCCCTTAAAATCAGGCAATTGATCGGTGCTCGCTCGTTGGACCGCTGCAAGGCGCGTGGTGAATTGCAAGTCGTACAGCACGCCGTCATACCATTGATCGCCCACTTTGTCCGTCAGGATAAAGCGCGCGTTCATCAAGCTCAACCAGCGCGCTTCGGGAATCGCGGTGAGTTGTTCGCGCAAACGGCCGTCCGTTTGAATCAAACTCGGATCAAGCAACAACCGTTGAAAGGCAATGTAACTGCGCAACGGCAGCACGCCGCCATCGTAGCCATCGACCGAGGGGACACGATAAACCATCGAGAGGTTGGGCGCGACGACTTCTTTGGCCTTTGTGGCAACGATCAAATCGTAGAAGGCTTTTTCTGACAACTGATCGCCATAAATCGATTTCAGTTCCGCCGTGTCGCCGGGATCAAACTGAATCTTTGAGATCGAGAGAAACCGATCGGGCGGAGTGTGATCTTGCGCGCCCACTTGCAGCGCCGTGATCGCGGGACGCAGATTTATCAGCGCATCGGGCGCGGTCGCGCGTGACGTGTAGGGCAGGGCGCGTGTGGCAAAGAAGAGTTCGAGCGCGGCAAGCAGGATGATAAGTGACGAGTGACGAGTGACGAGTGACGAACAAGAAATTATCAACGCCACAGCCGCAAGCCAGAGCAACAGGCTGGCTGTATCGGGGAAACCGAGCGGCCCGGAGGCACCCGGCGGAGTGAGTCCGGCGCTGATAAACGTGGTGACAATCAATGCGGCGATTACCATCAACGGCGCGATGAGCCAATGGCGCTTGATCGATTCACGTAAGGCATCAAGACCGATCCCGGCCAACACCGAACCCGCGAAGACAAACAACACGATCCAGCGGGCAGGCGCGCGAAAGAGATCAAAGCCGGGGACTTTGAGGAGTAGATAATAAATCGGATTGTAACCGCCCAACGCCAAGAGCACGCCCACTCCGGCCACCACAACCAATGCGCGCCGGATCGTCCGATTGACCGATCGACCCGTTACCAGTCCACCCATCACCATCAGCATCAACGCCGTTACGCTGAAAAATGCGGTAAATTCGCCGCCTTCCGGCATCGCGCCCGCGTAATCGGGCAGCAGCGCGCGACCGATTAGACGCGGATCGAGCGAGAACGACACGGCCAGATTCGTAGGCAGGCCGCCGCTGCGCGCCGACTCGCGCGTGAGTTCGAGCGTGGGCAACAACTGCGTGGCGGATAAAGCGATGGCGAAGATTGAGGCAAGGGCGATGGGCAATAAGTAACGAGTAATGAGTAATGCGTAAGAACGTTGCGTTGTGCGCCAGGCTTCAAGCATGTGCCACAACGCATAGACGCCGAGTCCGACCAGCGAGATAAAAACTGTCTGCGTATGACCGGCTAATAACTGCAAACTAATCACTACGGCCAGCAGGCCGCTGCGCCTGATCCCTGATCCCTGATCCCTGATCACCCCGTCATACGCCAGGAACAGCCAACCCAACCACGCCAGTCCCTGTACCTGATTTACATGCTCGATCTGTGTGCCCAGATAGCCGCCCAGCCCAAACGATACAGCCGCAAAAAACGCCGCGTTGATCGAGAGGGACAGGCGCGATCGGGCAAAGACATACACGCCACTCGCCGCGATGAAGATGTGTAGCACGATCGTCCAGTTGATCGCCCGCGCCGTTTCAAGCCACGCCAGCGGCCAGTTCAGCGGATAAAACGCGCCCGCCTGACTGTTGGCCAAGAACGGCGCGCCCATGAACAGATAGGGATTCCACAGCGGGATTCGCCCTTCACGCAGGGCTTGCGCTGCGAAATCGCGATAGGGGGTGAAGTAGGTGAAGATATCGCCGCGCGCGATGATGAGGTTGCTGAAGGCCAGTTTTGAGAAGAAGGCCAACACCAAGGCGGCGAGCAAGAGCAACGCGATCAAATCACGGCGACGTGAAGAAGTGACAAAGTGACGAGGTGACAAGGTGAAGATACCTGTGTTGTTGATTCAATGTGATACAGCCCGCGCCGCGGGCTTGCCAACCATAGCCGTCGATTTTCATTCGCTGGCTCATTGCGGCACGATTTCAAAGAGGGTAAACGACGTTTGCCCAAAACGATTCTGCGTCGTAAACACTGGGAACAAAGTATAACCCACTTCGCCAATCGCGGCGTTCGCTGGATCAGGCGACTCGTGCCCCGGAAAGATCACATACCGATTTGCGCCGCCGAAGACGCGCAGATCGTCTTGCAGCGCGGCGGGCGTATCGAAGTAGGCCAAGAACACAAAGCCATCGCCGACGTAGTAATCCAACTCCCACGCCAGCCAGTGATCATACACTACCGTGCCGGACGGCAGCGTCTTGAGAAATACCGCCACCTGATCGATGCCGTCGTTTGCACCGTGATCGCCGCCGATGGGATATTGCGACTCGGCGGCGGCGGCACTGAAAGGTAGCGCGGTAATGATAACGATAGAGAGAATGAGCGACGGAGAGACACAGTGACAAGGTGACAGGGTGGCTAATTGACCCGTCAACCAGTTGACCAACTGACCGATTGCTTTGCCAAGCACCAATGCGGCGATAGGCACCAGCAGCAACACATATCGATCCCAAACGGGGAAGTTGAATAGCCAGTGCAAAGTTAGTATCGCGACCAGCCATAGCAGCAACCATCGATCGCGAGGTGAAGTTCGCAACAGCCGCGGCAATCCGATCAAGCCCAGTAACCCCACAATCGGCCCGAAAAAATAGGGTAAAAACGTCAGCCAGCCGATCAGGCGCGGACCGACTTCGTCCGCACGGATCACGCGGATGTCGCCATAGTTAATTGTCTGCTGTTGCCAGAACGGCAGTCCCCCTCGTGCGCGATCCCAGATCAACACCACCAGCGCAACGACGACAAATCCGAAAGCCAGACGGACCGCTTCACCGACAAAGAACCTTGTTTCCTTGTCCACTTGTCTACTGAACAC
>JAGOBP010000533.1 GCA_017999195.1 Thermoflexales bacterium | reverse complement strand
CCCTGGAAGAAGAACTGGAAATGGAAATTCAAGGCCGCGATCAGGTGGCCGGTCTGCCGCGCACGATCATCATCCGCTCGAGCGAGATCACCGAAGCACTGCAAGAACCGCTGGCCGCCATCGTGGGCGTGGCGAAGAGTGTGCTGGAGAAGACGCCGCCCGAATTGGCCTCGGACATCATCGATCGCGGGATGGCGCTGGTGGGCGGCGGCGCGCAGCTGCGCCGCTTGGATCAGCTGCTGACCAAAGAGACGGGCGTGGCCGCGTACGTGGCCGAAGCCCCGATGGCGTGTGTGGCCTTGGGCGCGGGTCGCGCTTTGGAGAGTTATCCAATCTTACGGCGCAGCATCAGCGGGTTATGACCTGTCCTTAAAAACCGAGCGCCCTCACTGAGGACGCTCGGTTTTGATTCAAGTATCGATTCTACATGATTACCCTGCACAGTTACTTCTGTACCCAGCCTAATCATTCCAGCCTTCAACCATGATATATCGCAGGATCTCGCGTATTGTTTTCTTCGCTTCTTCGTCCAAACTCCTCCACTTGTCATGGCTTTCCATCTCACTTGATATTTCAAACCATAACTGTAGACGAGCATTCTCATTGTCACGAAGCTGTTCGTAGCACTTCCTATCCATGCTAGACACTTTGGATTTTGTGCTCATAAGTAACCTTCAACAACATTCTTTATTAAAAAAGCGCAGGCCGGTGGGGCCTGCGCTTTCGGTTCATTCAAGGTAGTAGGTCATGCGCTGCAAGTGCGTGACCGGATCCAGGTATTGCACGCGCACGGTTGCGGGCACAGCCAGATTGATCGGCGCATAATTCAAAATCGCGCGGATGCCGCCCTTCACGCACAAGTCGGCCACATCTTGAGCGGCCTTCGCCGTGACGGCGAGCATGGCAATCTGCACGCCCTGCTCACGCACGATGTCCGGCAAAGTCGCCACATCTTGAACGAGGAGATTACCAATCGATTGGCCGATCTTCGTCGGATCGCTATCAAAGACCAACTTAATCACAAAGCCACGATCTTTGAAGCCGCCGTAGCGGGCAATGGCGTGACCGATGTCCCCCAAACCGATCAGCGCTACCGGCCACTCGCGATCGACCTTGAGGATGCGGCGCAGTTGATCTTGCAGGTGGCTGATGCGATAGCCGGTGCCTTGCTTGCCAAACTCGCCAAAATGCGATAAGTCCTTGCGGATCTGGGCAGAACTAATGCCCAGTTTTTCGCCCAGTTCGTGCGAAGACGTAATCTCTTGCCCGGCCGTCGCCATGACGGCCAACGCGCGCAGGTAAACGGGCAAACGGCCAATCACAATGTCAGGAATATCGGAAAAAGCCATGTCACTTCCCCCCTTGATGAAGTTTGACACAAGCTTGTGAAGCAGCTGGCTATCCATTGGAGCACGAACTATTTAACCACCGATATGGTCGTTCGTCAACTTGTGCTTGCACGCGCAAAGTAAGCGGGCCGCCACAACCACGCGAGATGCACAATTGCGACAAATTATGGTCACCGGTTCCCATGAATTCCGTTCACCATAAAGCCTGAAAAGCCGAGGCGGCTCCCATGCCCGCGTACCCGGCGGCGTGGGAGCCGCCTCGGCTATTTTCAGATCAGTTGACCCGTCTGTGCCATCCATACTATACTTGCCGCAGTGCCGAATCCGTCGTTCAGTGCTGTGCCAACCGGGGACAACCCTATGACCCCTTCATCGCCCGCCAAGTTGCCCGCCTCGCGTCGCTGGCTAGTGCTACCCGGCGGCATATTGCTGGCTGAAATCGGGCTGATGCTGCTGGCCGCGCAAACCGATCACACCAGCCTGACGCCGTTGTCCGTGATCGTGGCAGGCGGCGTACTGGTGGCCGGTTGGCTGCCCGTCATCTTGCGGCCCGGGCTGGATACCGGGCTGGCCGCCGCCTTCGTGACGGTCCTGGCCGGAGTGTTGTACGGTTTACCACCGGACGCCCAACAGATCGCGCAGGCGCTGCCGCACGGCTCGATGAGCGGCCTGCCCGCCTTCTGGCTGGTGCGGCTACTTAATGGCGGATTGCTCATTCCATTGGGTGTCCATTTAACCGCATACTTTCCCCGTCGTAATGCACTATCGGCACGCACTCTGTTTCTGATCTATCTCGCCACTATCGGCTTGCTGATGGTGGTGATGCTGGTGCCATTTGGTTCTGGCCTGCGCTGGCCGTGGGGTGCGTTTTTAGCCTGGCAATTGAGTTTGCTGGCTTTTGCCTTGCTCCAACTGGTGCGCACCATCCGCCGCAGCGCGCTCGATTTGCCGCGCGCCGCCGCTCAGGCCCGCATTCTGCTCTTCGTGATCGTCCTGTCACAAACGCCGTTTGTCATCCGCCTGATCGGCCTGCCTTTTGAATTGACCCTTGTGCCATATGATGTGGTGCTGGTGGCCGAAATGATTTTGCCGCTGGGCATTGCCTATGCCATCTTGCGGCACGACCTCTTCGGCATCGACGCGGCCGTGCGGCGCGCGCTGGCCTATGGCACATTGTCGCTGAGTGTGCTGGCGATCTATCTGGGGTTCACGGTCGCCTTGACGGCCATCCTGATGCGCAGTGTGCCGCAGTTTCAAGGGCTGGCCACCTTGATCGGCTTGATCGCCGCCGCCGCCGCTTTCGAGCCTTTACGCCGTCGGGCGGGCCGCGTGATCGATCGGTGGTTGTATCCCGAGCGGTTGAATTTTCAAGCGGCACTCAGTGCGGCCCGCACCCAACTCGATCGTGTCATCGCGCGTGACGCCCTGATGAGCGTCTTGACGCAGCAAGTCCCGCAGCAGATCGACGCCCAGTGGGCGGCACTGTCGCTGGCGCCCGCGCCCGATGTGCCGCCGCACGCCGATCCGGCGTGGAACGGCGAATTGATCGTGGGCGGCCGTTCGCTGGGCCGCTACTGGCTGGGTCCGCGTCGCTCCGGCCTGGAATACGCCTCTGACGAGCAAGCCCAGCTGCGCGCCCTGACGCAAGCGGCCGCGCTGGTGCTGGCCTACACCACGGCGCTGACCGAACTCACCACGCTCAATCAAGAACTGGAAACGCGCGTAGCACTGCGTACCGCGCAAATGTTGGAACAGCAACGCACGCTGGTCACATTGGAAGAGCGTCAACATCTGGCGCGCGAACTGCACGATTCGGTGACGCAAACGCTCTTCAGCATCAACCTCAGCGCGCGTGCCATTCGCGGCCTGCTGCGGCGCGATGTCGACACGGCCACGCGCGAACTGAGCCAACTGGAAAGCGACGCGCAACAAGCGTTGACAGAAATGCGCGCCCTGCTCTCGCAACTGCGCAATCCGATCGCTTCGCAGCGCGATCTGGTGAAGTTGTTGATCGAGCACTGCGTGACGGTGCAGCACCATGATGC
>JAGOBP010000057.1 GCA_017999195.1 Thermoflexales bacterium | reverse complement strand
TTAATACGCAGGCAGCGCAACAAAAGTTCATTTTGATTGTATCTGGTGCACTACCAGGCGTCAACGCCGACCGCGTAAGGGCAATCGCCGCTACTCGATAGGGAATCGATACCATATCGCGACCACTGTAATTGAGAGCGCTCCCAACAAGAATTTGGCTGAAAAACCCTTAAAAATCCGGTTTTGGCTATTGACTAGCAAACCGGTTTGTGTTACAGTTGTTTGTGACGCTCCAAAACAGCCGTGTTTCACCTCAAGCAGCAGGACCAGTCGCGTGCGTTCAACCAAAACCAAGCAGCGTTCGACCATCAATGAAGTTGCCGAGCGAGCCGGCGTCGCCAAGACGACGGTGTCGCATGCAATTAGCGGCAAACGGCCGGTTGCGGCGGAGACACGCGAACGCATCTTTGCGGTGATGCGCGAGTTGCAATTCACGCCTAACCCCATCGCACAACGCCTGGCCGGCGGGCATTCCAGCCGCACGATCGGTCTGGTGTTGCCGTTGGCTTCGTCTACGCTGGGCGATGTGGAGGTCAGGTTCATTACCAGCATCGCGGAAGTCATCAACAAGCACAACTTCACCCTGCTCACACTCAGCTCACCGCGCGTCGGTGCGGAGGACCTGCATCAGATTCTGCTATCCGGCCTGGTGGACGGCCTGGTGCTCATGCGAATCCAAGTGCATGACGAGCGGGTAAAATTATTGAAGGAAGCCGATGTCCCGTTCGTTATGATCGGGCGCACCCGCGATAACAAAGGCCTGACGTTTGTCGATCTCGACGGCGAGGCGGCCAGCGGTCTGGCGATCAGTTACCTGGCCGAGCTGGGTCATCAACACATCGCCTTTATCTGCCCGGAAGATTTGAATTTTGGCTTTGCCTATCGCTTGATTAAGGGCTTCGAGAAAGCCTGCCGCAAACACAACCTGCCGCTGATCACATCGCCCGCGGTCCCGTCGGACGATGCAGGCTATCGGGCCATGAAGCAGCTGTTGATCGATCGGCCGGAGTTGACCGCCGTGATTGTCTGGTCGGACGTTGTAGCCGTGGGCGCCATCAGCGCTCTGCGCGATGCAGGCCGCGACATCCCGGGCGACATGTCGCTGATTTCTTTCGATCGCTCCGAGCACCTGCCCATGGCCTTGTCTGATCTCACCATCATCGACACGCGGCCGGAAGTCATCGGTGTGCAGGCCGCCGAAATGCTGTTAGACTTATTGAATGAAGCGCCGCTGGCTAAGACTCAAATTTTGATGCCGCCGCGCCTGATTAGCGGCAAAAGCACAGCGCGGCGGTTGACGACCGCGGCGCTGACGGCTTGAGCCGGTGTAAATCCGCTTATTTCTAGAACTGTAGTCATGATAAGGAGGTGAGGCTTAGCGACAAATCGCCTATTGCGTGCCAACACGCCGTTCAGTCTTGACTGGCCCGATCGCTCGGGCGAGTCCCGATACCTTACCCACATATCACGATTCAAAACTCTGGAGGAGTAGTAAAGATGAAGACCCGTTTGATGCTCGTTAGTATGCTCGTCGTGCTGGGCATTTTGCTCGCGGCCTGCGGTGGTGCAGCGACGCCCGCCGCAACGCAAGCGCCCGCGGCCAAACCGACCGACAAGCCGGCCGAACCCGCGGCCAAACCGACCGATGTACCGGCCGCGCCGCCCGCAGCCGCCGGCCCCAAGGGTGAAGTTACGCTGTGGCATGCCTATGGCACCGGCAGCGCCGAAGAAGCGGCGCTGACTCAGGCGCTGGATGCCATGAAGAAAGACATGCCGGATGTCAAGGTTAATGTCTTGCAGATTCCGTTCGACCAGGTCTTCAACAAGTGGGAGACCGAAGTCGCCGCTGGTGGCGGCCCCGAGATGTTCACGGTGCCCAACGACAACACCGGCAACCAGGCGCGCGGCGGCCTCATCGCCCCGCTGGACGATCTGCTGAAGGGCAAGACCGACGCCTTCCCGCCCGCCAGCTTTGAAGGCGCCGTGGTGGATGGCAAGGTTTACGGCGTGCCCGGCATCATCAAGGCCGTGGCGCTGTATTACAACAAGAGCACCGTTCCCACCCCGCCCGCGACGACCGCTGATCTGCTGAAGCTCGTCAAGGACGGCAAGAAGATCGAGATCAACCAGAACGCTTACCACAACTTCGGTTTCTGGGGCGCGTTCGGTGGCAAGTTGATGGATGCCGATGGCGTCTGCACCGCTGACAAGGGCGGTTTTGCGGATGCGCTGCAATTCCTGGCTGACTTGAAGGCCGCAGGTGGCGAGTTCCAGACCGACGGCGGCAAGGCTGACACGCTGTTCCGCCAGGGCCAGGCCGACATGATCATCAACGGGCCGTGGACGCTGGGCGACTACAAGAAGGATTTGGGCGACAAGCTGGGCGTAGCCCCGATGCCCGCTGGCCCCGCTGGTCCCGCGACCCCGCTGGCCGGTGTGGACTACTGGCACGTCAACCCCAATGCCTCGGCCGAGCAGCAACAACTGGCCGTCGAAGTGGCGCTGTATCTGTTTGGGCCTAAGGGCGCGCAGATCTACGCCGACGTGGCCGGCAGCCCGATGGTCGCCAAGGGTGTCAACGCGAAGGATCCGTTGGTCAAGGCCTTCGCCGACGCCGCTGCGGCTGGCTTCCCCCGCCCGCAGAGCAAGGAATTTGGCAATTACTGGGGTCCGTTCGGTGACGCTGTGACCAAGGTGCTGGAAGGCAAGCTCACGCCCGCGGAAGCGGTAACGGAAGCCTGCGGCGCCATGAACAAAGCCAATGGCAAGGAAGCCGGCGCGGCTCCTGCCGAGAAGCTGACTGGCGAAATCACGCTGTGGCATGCCTATGGCACCGGCAGCGCGGAAGAGAAGGCCCTGACGACCGTGCTCGAATCGATGGCCAAAGATCAGCCCGATCTGAAGGTCAATGTCCTGCAGATCCCGTTTGACCAGGTCTTCAACAAGTGGGAGACCGAAGTCGCCGCTGGTGGTGGCCCCGATATGTTCACGGTGCCCAACGACAATACCGGCAACCAGGCGCGTGGCGAACTGATTGCGCCGCTGGACGAACTGCTGGCTGGCAAGACCGACGCCTTCCCACTGTCGAGCTTCGACGGCGCCAAGGTTGACGGCAAGATCTACGGCGTGCCTGGCATTGCCAAGGCCGTAGCGCTGTATTACAACAAGAGCACCGTCCCCACCCCGCCCGCGACGCTGGACGAACTGCTGACGATGGTCAAGGACGGCAAGAAGATCGAGATCAACCAGAACGCTTACCACAACTTCGGTTTCTGGGGCGCGTTCGGTGGCAAGTTGATGGACGACAGCGGCAAGTGCGTGGCTGATCAGGGTGGTTTTGCGGATGCGCTGCAATTCCTGTCTGACCTGAAGGCGGCGGGTGCTGAGTTCCAGACCGACGGCGGCAAGGCCGACACGCTGTTCCGCCAGGGTCAGGCCGACATGATCATCAACGGGCCGTGGACGCTGGGCGACTACAAGAAGGATCTGGGCGACAAGTTGGGCGTGGCCCCGATCCCCGCTGGTCCCGCTGGTCCCGCGACCCCGCTGGCCGGTGTGGACTACTGGCACATCAACCCGAACGCCACGCCTGAGCAGCAGAAGTTGGCGGTCGGCGCGGCGCTGTACATCTTCGGGCCTAAGGGCGCGCAGATCTACGCCGATGTGTCCGGCAGCCCGATGGTGGCCAAGGGTGTGACCGCGGCCGATCCGCTGGTGAAAGCCTTCGCCGACGCCGCTGCGGCCGGTTTCGCCCGCCCGCAGAGTGCCGAATTTGGCAACTACTGGGGCCCGTTCGGTGACGCTGTGACCAAGGTCATGGAAGGCAAGCTCAAGCCCGCGGAAGCGGTAACGGAAGCCTGCGCGGCCATGAACAAGGCCAACGGCAAGTAAGTTTTAGTGATGAGACCCTAAGGGTTTGAAGAGAACCCTTAGGGTCTTTTTGTTAGTGCTTGATCTCGACTGGGTTTTGTTCCATAATCAATTACCCCTCCGAGAAAGGATCTGCGACGATGGCTGCGATCTCCCAGAACCAACCCGGCCGTTTTGAAATGTGGCGCAATCGCACGGCAAATATCCGTACCGCAATTTTGTATTTGCTGCCGGCGTTTATCGTCATGGGCATCATCACCTTTTACCCGCTGGTGTATCAGGTGTGGATGTCCACCACGGATTACGGCGTCAAGAACTTGCGCGCCGATGCGGCCGCCCCCAATCAAGTCGGTTTCCTGAATTACGAGCAAATCTTCAGCGGCGAGCTGCCGGTCGCCATTCCCAATTTTAGCTTCTGGAACGTGCTGGTTTTCAATCTGATCTGGACGTTCAGCAATGTGCCCTTCCACGTCATCATCGGGGTGCTCATTGCCGTCTTGCTGAACGTGAAGGGCCTGTGGCTCAAGAAGTTCTATCGGGCCGTTTACATCTTGCCGATTGTGATTCCCACGTTGGTCATCGCCACGGTCTGGCGCAACATGTACGATCCCGACTACGGCGCGATCAACCTGTTTCTGGCCGAGGTGGGCAAAGTCTTTGGCATCTCGCCTGAAGTCTTTAAGATCAGGTGGATCGATCAGGTGGATGCACCGATCAGTTGGCTGCCCTTGCCGTTGTCGTATTTCGCTTTGCTCATTACGAACATCTGGCTAGGCTGGCCGTTCATGACCATCGTCGCGACCGGCGCGCTGCAAAGCATTCCGGGCGATCTGTATGAAGCGGCTTCGATCGATGGGGCCACACCGCGCCAATCGTTCTTTGCCATTACCGTGCCCTTGCTGCGCCCGGCCATGATTCCGGCGGCCGTGTACGGTATCGTCACGACGTTCAACCTGTTCAACCTGATCTACTTGCTCTCCGGCGGCGGGCCGCTGCGCCAGACCGAAATTCTGGTCACGACGGCGTACCGGCTGGTCAACGAGAATCGCTTGTACGGTGTAGCGGCGGCCTTCAGCGTGATCATCTTCTTCGTGCTGCTGGGCCTCACGTTGCTCACCAACCGCATTACCAAAGCCACAGAAAGGTACGATGCGTAATGACTACTCAAAACGCAACCCTACCCCAGACCGCAACCGCCACGCGCTCCAAGCCCAAGCGCGACTTGCCGCTGGGCAAGCAGCTGCTCTATCAGGCGATTCTGCTGTTCGTCGCCTTCATCACCGCCTTTCCCATTTTGTGGGTGGTCAGCCTGTCGCTGGACCCGCGCGACATCTCGCGCCCGACCGACCTGAACTTGCTCCCGCCCGGCGCGTCGCTGAAAGCCTATGAAAAGGTCATGGCGCAGCCCACGGCAAACCCGGTGACGTTTGGCGAGCTGGCGTTGAACTCGCTGAAACTGGGCCTGGGCACGGCGCTGTTCTCCACGATGATCGGCGTGAGTGCCGCTTACGTTTTCTCGCGCTTCGATTTTCGCGGCCGGCGCTTCCTGATGCTGATGGTGCTGATGGTCTTGATGCTGCCGTCCATCGGCACGATCGCACCCTTGTTCGTCATGCTCAACAAGGTCACGATCGGCACCGGCTCGACGGCGTTTAACTTGCGCAACTCGCTGTGGGGCGTCGGCCTCGCCATTGTGTCGGGCGCGCTGCCCTTCGCTATCTGGAACCTGAAGGGCTACCTCGACACGATTCCGCGCGACCTGGAAGAAGCGGGCCGCATCGATGGCGCATCCTACAATCAAGTGTTCTTCCAGATCATCCTGCCGCTGGCCGTGCCCGCCCTGGCCGTGACCACGTTCCTGGGCTTCCTGAGCGGCTGGACAGAATTCGCGTTGTCGTGGCAGTTCCTGACCCAGCCCAAAGACTTTACCTTGTCGATGTCGCTGTGGAATATGACCGGCCAGTATTCCGGCCAGGTGCCGTGGAGCAACTTTGCGGCTATGGCCTTGCTGGTGGCCACCCCCGTCGCCATTGTGTACCTGGCGCTGCAAAAGTACATCATCGGCGGTCTCACCGTTGGTAGCGTGAAATAACCTTACGACTTAAGA
Source organism: Thermoflexales bacterium (assembly GCA_017999195.1). GTDB lineage: Bacteria > Chloroflexota > Anaerolineae > Fen-1058 > Fen-1058 > JAGOBP01. Next base: position 6,673 of record JAGOBP010000057.1, on the reverse strand, counting down.
CCTGCGAGGTTGTAGCAACCTCGCAGGTCTTTTTGTTCCCTTATGAAAACACGTCTGATTCTGATCTCCATTTTGATTGTATTGCTGACCGCCTGCGGCGGCGCAGCGACGACCACCCCGGCCCCGATTGTCCCACCCAGCCCTATCGCGCCAACGCTGCCCGCAGAGACGCCGACACCCAGCGGGCCGTTGCCGACACCCGTTTCGCCCGTGATCGGCTTGCCGCAAGGCACCGACGGTTATCCCTGGTGGAATGACTCTGTCTTCTACGAAATCTTCGTGCGTAGTTATGCCGACAGCAATGGCGACGGCATCGGCGACCTCAACGGCCTTATTTCCAAACTCGATTATTTGAAGAACCTGGGCATTACGGGCCTGTGGTTGATGCCCATTCAGCCGTCGCCGTCGTATCACGGCTACGACGTCACCGATTACTATGGCGTCAATCCGCAGTACGGCACCACGGATGATTTCAAACGCCTGATGAGCGAAGCGCACGCGCGCGGCATCCGCGTGATCATCGACTTCGTGTTGAATCACACCTCCGATCAGCATCCGTGGTTTGAAGCCGCGCGTGATCCGCAATCGCCGTTTCGCGATTGGTACGTGTGGTCTAAAACGGATCCGGGTCAATCGGGCTGGCGGGTGGCCGGTTCGGGCTTCTACTATGGCTATTTCACCGAGAATATGCCCGATCTGAATTACCGCACGCCCGAAGTTACTGAGAAGATGAACGATGTCGTGCGGTTCTGGCTGCAAGACATGGGCGTCGATGGCTTCCGCCTGGATGCAGCCAAATATTTGATCGAAGATGGCACGTCCGTTCAAAATACCGAAGCCACGCACGCGTGGTACAAGAATTTCCGGCCAATTTACACGGCGCTCAATCCGCAAGCGTTGACCATCGGCGAAGTGTGGGACTTGACCTCAACCGCCAGCGAATACGCGCAAGGCGATCAACTCGATCTGACGTTCGATTTTGATCTGGCTAAAGCCTTCATTCTCGCCGCGCGGACTGGTCGGGCGGCCGAGGCCGTTAACGCCCTCAACGTCAGCCTGGCTAATTTCAAGCCGCTGCAATTTGGCACGTTCCTCACCAATCACGATCAGAATCGCGTCATGTCGCAAATCGGCGCGAATCTGGACAAGGCCAAAGTGGGCGCGCTGTTGTATCTGACCGCGCCCGGTGTGCCCTTTGTCTACTACGGCGAAGAAATCGCCATGTCCGGCAAGAAACCCGATGAGGACATCCGCACGCCAATGCAGTGGTCGAACGAAGAGAACGGCGGCTTCACAACGGGCCGACCGTGGCGCGCGGTGAATGCGGATTACAAGGAACGCAATGTCTCCGCGCAGATCGATAATCCCGATTCGGTGCTGGCGCTGTACCGCCATTTGATTCGCGTGCGAAATCAACACGCGGCGTTGCGCGTGGGCGATTTCACGGCGATCAAGGCCAGCCATGCGAGTGTGTTCGCCAGTTTGCGCGTGAGCAAAGAAGAAGCCGTGCTGGTCATCATCAACCTGGGCAAAGATCCAGTGAAAGACCTGGCGCTGAATCTGGACAAGAGTTCACTCGCGGCTGGCGACTATCGCGCCGTGCCGCTGTTCGGTGATGGCCCGCTGGCCAATCTCACCGTGACCGATCAGGGCGGCTTTGCGAAGTATCAGCCGTTGTCGTCACTGCCGGGCTTTAGCGGCGTAATCGTGCAGTTGCAGAAATAGATTGTCGATGGGCAGTGCCATCGGATAAATCCGACGGCAAAGAAATGCCAAACCCGCTACGCGGGTTTTTCCTGTGTGGCCGTCGATTTTCAATCGATGGCCACGCGCCTAAAACTCCATGACTAAACGCCTCGCGCGAATTCTCTCCATCCTCGCCGTCACGCTGCTGGCTCTGGGCCTGCGGCTCGACGCCGTGAAGAAATTGCCTATCGATTACGATGAGGACGACTATTTGCGCGCAGGGCAAATCTATGCGGTGGGGATGCAACAGGGCGATTGGAGCGTCTTCACGCGCGAGAATTATCGCACTGAACATCCGCCGTTGACGAAAATCGCAGATGCTTTGGCGATTGTGAATTTACCGCCTGCCAAGGAAATTCCTGATCGACCGACGACGGCCGATCCAGCCCGAGTACTGCCACGACCGCACCTCACGTTTGCGCGCTTGGTGCAAGCGGCGTTTGGCACATTGGCCGTGTTGGCTGTTGCGCTCATCAGCCCCATCGCGGGACTATTCCTCGCCATCGATACCTGGACGATCAAGTACACCAGTCAAGTGATGCTGGAAGCGCTGCCCGCGTTGACCAGTTTGTTGACGGCGATGTTTTACCTGAAGTCCAAAGGGCGCTTCAATGCGTGGGCCATTCTCTCGGCGTTGATGCTGGGCCTCACGGCCTCTTCGAAATACACGTACGCCATCGTCGGTGTGGTCGTGGCCGCGCACTGGTTGTGGGACTCGCGACCGGGCCGTGAAGGCGCAACGGGCCGATCGATTTGGAAGTGGCTCGCCCCGATTGTGAGTTGGGGTGTCATTGCCTTGAGCGTGTTCTTCGTCAGCAATCCATATTTGTGGCCTGATCCGATCAATCGCTTGCGCGCGTCGGTGCTGTATCACGGCGATTACGCGCAAAGCCAGGCCGTGCAAGACGCCAACTTCCCCATCTGGCAGCCGCTGGTCTGGTTGTCGGAGGCCGTGCCGTATCATCCAGGCCTGTTCAAATTCATGTTGGATGCGCCTATCTTTTTGCTGGCGATTGTGGGCCTGCGTCGCTTCTGGCGCACGCGGCGGCTGTATGCCTTGTGGTTCATCGTAGCGCTGGTCTTCTTGTTTTACTGGCCCACCAAGTGGCCGCAATACGTGTTGCTATTGACCGTGCCGTTGAGCCTGGCCGCGAGCGAGGGCTTACACGGTAACGTGTTAGAGCCATTCGGCCGCTGGTTCACCACGCTCCGATCGAGACGGTGGCAACGACCGAGTGCCGCCTCGATCAAAGCGGCGTGGCGGCAGACGCGAACTGCTGCGCCGTGGCTGCTGCCGGGCTTGATCACGCTGGGCGTTATCGCGCTGTTCCCGCTGATCTTTCAAATAGCGATGTCGTTGACCGATCTGAGTTCGCGGTCATTGCGCGATGGAATGCGCGGCGGCGTGTGGCGCGCCGTGGGCGATGGCCTGACAGGGCAAGCGCCAACTGTGCCTATGCAGTTGTTCGACAATCGCGGCGCGACGCAGGTGAATTACGCGGGACCGCAAATGTTGCTGCAACTTATCGGCGGCGCGGGCGCGGATATTCTGGTGTTCAACATTGTGTGGACGACACTGGTAGTGGCGTTGCAAGCGGCCTTCGGCATCGCGGTCGCGTTGATGCTCAATCGGCGCGGCGTGCGCTTCAAAGGCTGGTGGCGCACGCTGTTTATCTTGCCGTGGGCTGTGCCGGAATTTGTCGGCGCATTGATGTGGTTTCAAATTTTCGAGCCGACCAATGGCTGGATCAGTTTGTATACCAAAACCGATTTTCCCTGGCAAAGTAATCCGGCCGCGTCGCTGTTGATCATGTTAGTCGCGGGTGTGTGGATCGGCTGGCCAGTGATGATGCTGGCCGTGACGGCGGGCCTGAAGATGATCCCGCCGGAAGTCAACGATGCGGCCGCCATCGACGGGGCGGGCGCGTGGCGCACGTTCCGATCGATCACGTGGCCGCTCTTGCTGCCTGTGCTCGCACCGGTGTTGATCATCCGCACGATCTTTGCCTTCAATCAATTCTATTTGTTTTACGTGATGCAGCCGCCGTTTCCGATCTTCACACTATCGACGATTTCGTTCTTTTTCTTCGATGCGACCAGCGGCTTTGGCGGACAATTCGCAGTATCGGCGGCGCTCAACGTCTTCACCGCGATCGTGTTGTTCGTGTTGATCAGTTGGTTCACGCGCCGCATGCAAGCCGCCGAAACGGCGTATGCCTGAAGACGAGAACGCAGATTACGCGGATTGAGCCGATGAACGCAGATATGTTCGAGCAGTTTATCCGTGTTATTCTGTTCATCCGTCTTCAATAGGCTGAATCGAAAATAGCGAAGGATTCGCTTGGCCCGGGGATCAATCGCCGGGGTGATTGGGGCAGGAACTTATTTTCGATAAGGTCCAATGAGTGACATGCGCAAATTAAAGTGGTGGCAGCAACTGCTATATCAACTGGGCTTCGCGGCGATTGGGTTGTTCATCCTGATCCCGATCTGGGGGCTGGCGCAACTGGCGCTGGACGGCTCAATTCGCGGCTGGCCCATCGAGTTTCGCCTGTGGCCCAAAGAATTCACGCTGGATGTCTTCCGCCAAGTGTGGGAACGGCCCGCGCAAACGCTGACGTTCCTCAGCGCGCTGAAAAACAGCCTCGTCGTGGCGGGTGGCGCGGCCCTGCTGGCCGTCATCCTCGGCGCGACGATGGCTTACGCTTTTGCGCGTTTTCGCTTTCCCGGCCGACAAGCGGGCCTCTTTGCATTATTATTGGGCGCGCTGCTGCCGCCGGTCGCGTTGATGACGCCACTCTACATTTTGCTGTCGGCCCTCGGCTTGCGCACGAGTTTATTTGGCCTGATGATCGTGTACGCGGCCATCTCGATGCCGCTGGCCGTGTGGAATATGCGCGCGGCTTTTCAGGCTGTGCCGAAAGAACTGGAAGAGTCGGCCTTTCTCGATGGCGCGTCGGCGTTTCGCACGTTCTGGCGCGTGACGCTGCCGCTGGCGCTGCCCTCGATCGCGGTGGCGGCCATCATCGCGTTTTTGATCGGCTACAGTGAGTTCGCCATCGGCTGGTTGTTTGTCGATAAGAGCGATAACGTCACGCTGGCGATGGCGATCAGCGGGATGCAGCGCAACGTCAGCACGGCGTCGTGGAGCAATCTGGCCGCGACGGCGATCTTAATGAGCGTCCCTGTCGTGATCATTTTTGCGATACTACAAAAATACCTGCTGCGCGGCTTCCTGTTCGGTGCAGCAGACGAAAATGGATAGGAGAGATGATGACGGTTGTCACACCGGAGTGGGTTAAAGATGCTGTGTTTTACCAGATTTTTCCCGATCGATTTGCCAAGTCCGATCGGGTGCGGAAGAACGGGTTGCACTTAGAGCCGTGGGATACGCCGCCGACGACGTATGGTTTCAAGGGTGGTGATCTGGCGGGCGTGACCGATCGCCTGGATTACTTACAAGATTTGGGCATCAACGCCATTTACTTCAACCCCATTTTTTCATCGGCGGCGAATCATCGCTATCATACTTACGATTATCTCAACGTCGATCCGATTTTGGGCGGCAATGCGGCGCTGCGCGAACTGATCGATGCGGCGCATGCGCGCAATATGCGCGTGCTGCCCGATGGGGTCTTCAATCACGCCAGTCGCGGCTTCTGGCAATTTCATCACACGCTGGAAAACGGCGCGTCGTCGCCGTATCTCGATTGGTTTTACTTCGATCCCGAGCGACTGCATGGCGGGCGGCACTTCGGCGCGTATCCCGATCCCATATCAAAGAGTGCGCTCGAACAAGGCAAGGGCAGTTTCAAATCGATCGGCTATCAGGCGTGGTGGGATTTGCCCGCGCTGCCCAAGCTCAACACACATACGCCCGCCGTGCGCGAATTCATCTGGAATGTGGCTCAATACTGGATCGACTTTGGCTGCGACGGCTGGCGCTTGGACGTGCCGCAAGAGATTGACGATGACGAGTTCTGGCGCGTGTTCCGCCGCCGTGTGAAGGGCGCGAATCCCGATGCCTACATCGTAGGCGAGATCTGGCACGAAAGCAAGCGCTGGCTGCAAGGCGATCAATTCGATGCGGTGATGAATTATCCGATTACGTTGTCATGCTTAGGCTTCTTCGGCGCAAAAACGATCGATCTGGAAGAGACGCGCAAAGCGGGCGGTTATCGCGGCGCCCGACCGTTGGACGCGGCCGATTTCGCCGAGCATATCGATCGGGTCTTGGGCTGGTACGATCCGCAGATCACCTTGGCGCAACTGAATCTACTGGACAGTCATGATACGCCGCGCTTCCTGTCCAGCGTCAGCGGCGATCAAACGGCGCTGCGTTTATCGTATCTGTTTTTGTTCGCCTATCCCGGTGCGCCGTGCATTTACTATGGCGATGAAATCGGCCTGTTGGGCAAACATGATCCGCACTGCCGCAACTCGTTCCCGTGGGACGAGTCGAAATGGGATCACGGTCTGCGCGGATTTGTGCAGCGCTGCGTCGCGTTGCGCAAGTCGTATCCGGCTCTGCGGCGCGGCTCGTATCATCGGCTGTACGCGCACGATGAGGTGGTGGCCTTTGCGCGCTGGCTGGGCGATGAAAAATTGATTATCGTGCTGAACGCTTCAACTGCGACGAAGAGCATCGATTTGTCACTCGGCGCGATCAAGGTCCACGACGCCATCGCCAGCGATGTGTGGAACGGCGGCACGCTCACGCCGATCGAGGCCGGGCAACTGCGCGAGGTAAAAATCGCGCCGCGGTCGGGCGCAGTGCTGAAAGTGCTGCCGGTTGAAATGCACTAGCGTAACGGTTGCGCAACCAGAGGCAGAATCAAAGAAATGGCTCTGGTTTGATGGGCTAAAAGCGCTCCGATTGGCTACACTGAGCGTCGGAGGTGCGGAATGAGTTCATCCGACGCTGGGT
>JAGOBP010000056.1 GCA_017999195.1 Thermoflexales bacterium | reverse complement strand
GCCCTGTGCAGATTCATAGCGGCTGATTTCAGTGGCCGACGCGAGGGCATACATCAACTCGCCCATTTCAGTGGTCTTGTTGCCTGGCAGCGCAATCCCCAGATTGATCAGATGATCCTGCACCTGATCAATTTCTTGCTTGAACAGGTTCTTGATGCGTCGCTGGGCCACTTGCGCGGCCAGAATCATCGGGATGCCGTAGTCGCCGTAAAAGAATTGCAGCAAGCCGGTTAAGGCCACAGCTTGCGCTTGGAGTGACAGGCCATCGCCTGAAAACGTGTCAAGCCGTCGGATTTCTTCGGGCAGGGCGGCCTGGTATTGTTGCAGGATATGTTTCGGCCTGAGATACGCTTGTAGCACAGCGGTGGCCATCGGCAGCATCTTGAACATCATTTTGCCCCGCATCGATTTCAATTTTTTCGGAAGTTCGCCGCCCAGGTATTGCTGCATGTCGATGCTGTCCAGAATGGCCGTGACGCGCGGGTCGCCAAAACTCCCCGGCGCCAGGGCGGCATTTTGCATGCCCAGCATCAGCGCATACGAGATGTTCATGTAGTAGCCGCCGCCCGCCGTAAACGTTATCCCGTCAATCCCGATCGCCCCTTCGGCCACCGCCCCGCCCGCCTTGTTCAGCACGTAGCTCAGAAAATCTGTGCCCAGCGCCGACAGCGGTTCCTGCAGGCCCTGTTCGATCAGCGTGGAGTTGGCATACAGGCGTTTCGGATCGCCGGGCGCCGTGATCATTTCTTCGGGCAGCGGCAGATACGTCGTGATGGGCCGCGCCTGAAGCAGGAAGATTTTCTCACCTGCGATGGCCCACTCGATATCGACTGGCTTGTGATAATATGCCTCCACTTTTTCGAGCAGCCCGATCAGATTCAACACCTGCTCAGGTGTGATCGATGCTTCCTGATGATGGGCGCGGGCCGATCGGGTGGTGCCACCTTGCTGATTCAATTTGATCACGACCTGCTTGCCACCGATGCGGGTCTCGCTGATCTCTCGTTTGATTTTGTCCACGACGAAGACATCCGGATCGGCCTCGCCCGCCACGACCGATTCACCCAGCCCGTGGTTGGCATTGATGACGGCCTCATCGAAGCAGTTATTCAGCGGATTCAAGGAGAAAGCTACTCCGGCGCTGTCGGCGTCCACTTGCTGTTGAATCACGATGGCGATACGCGGATGATCGAGTTGGAAGCCATGTTCTCGCTTGTACAGAAAAACGCGTTCATCAAAACTGGAAGCAAAGGAATATCGGATGGCCGCTTCGAGTGTTTCGAGCGTGACGCCTAAAGTCGTTTCGTAGCCGCCCGCAAATGAGGCCCCTTCCAGATCTTCTTCCGGCGACGAGGATCGGACGGCGAAGAGCAACGTGCGATGAATATCCTGAAACGTGGCGAGCGCGCTCTTGAGTTCCTCACGCTGCCGATCGGTTAGCTGCAGCGAACGGCACGTCGCCTGGAGAGTGCGCGTCACCTGACCTAGCTCCTCGCCTTTCGCGGAGAGCAGGGTGTTCCACTCGGGTGTGACTTGCAAGGTCGCAATCCACGGCGCAAAAAAATCGACGGTCAACACGATGCCGGGCGGGACTGGCATACCCGCTCGGGTCATGATGATCAACGACAGCGCCTTGCTGCCGACCTGATCGTTGCGGAGTAATTCAGGCGAGTCAAATGGGATGATCGTGTTCATCTTGGTGTCGCATCCTTTGGACGGGCTATTTGAAATTTTAGAGAATAATGCTATAATGATTCCAGAAAGTCATTATAGCCAATATTTTGTAATTGTCAATGTTTTTTAGTCTAAAAATTTCAAAAGTTCAAAACGAGGCGCACGATGAGCACAACTCCGAAGAAAACTGCCGGCAGCACACAGCCGGATACGATGAATGGTTTTGCGCGCCGCAAGGAGCACAGCAAAGAGGAGATTCGCAAGGCCGCCTTCGATCTGTTCAGCCAGTTCGGCGTGGATCGGGTGAGCATGGTGGATATTGCGCGCAAGGCCGGCGTTTCTCAGGCCACCATCTACAACAACTTTGGCGGCAAGGAAGCGCTGGCGCGTGAGTTCGTCACCACCTCGGTCGATCAGCTCATCGATCGGATTGAGGCCATCCTCACGCCGGATAAGCGCTACACGGAAAAGATGGCCGCCTTCATGGCATTCATCGGCGACATGCTGGCCCACACCACCTCACTGGCTGCGGAGAATCCGGTCTTCACGAGCAAGCTAGACCTGCACAATGATCCTGAAATCAAGGAGATTCGCGACGCGGCGCAGAAGAAAATGACCAACCTACTGTTGAGGGTGATTCGCGAGGGCAAAGCTCAGGGGCACATTAATCTGGCTTTATCCGAGGAAGCCTGCGGCATCTACTTTCAGGCCTTCATGGATATCTTCACGGCGCCACAACTTCAGCATCGCTTTCAGCAGGATCCGGGTCTGGTTCTAAGTCTGGGGACGTTGCTGATGTACGGCCTCAGCGGACAGCCTGAATAAATTACGGACACGGCACAACCCATGGACATCATTTCGCAAATTCTGGATTTCATCTAGCACGTCGACGTGTATCTGAGCGACATTATCACGCGCTACGGCGCGTGGACGCTGGCGACGGATACGCCTACGGCGGTGACTCTACAGGACTTAGTGGTCCGCTCAGACGCGGCGACAACCTTACCGTGGCTGGTGTAGGCGGCGGGTGCGCGTGACACCAATGTGACTTCCGGCCCGATTAAATCTCTACATTCGATCGGGCTGGTCACGTCAGGCAACGCGGCCGGGCATGGTCGGCCAGAAGGTCATTTGTTTCTAGATGCGCGTAAGGTGATCCATTGGTGGGTGATTTGTGGGTAGAGGCGGCTGCGAGTTGAGAGATAGGTGGCGTGATCAAAAAAATTAAGGAAGCTCTGGGGCGTTTAGCTTGCTGTAGGGTGTTTGATTCACCAAAATCGGGGGGTGAGTGGGCTTGAGCAGGGCGTTTTTTTCTAGTTGAAAAGTGATTGTCACCGGCGTGTCTGCCGCCCGCTTGGTCCGTAATTTTAAGTAAAGTATTTCTGTGCTGAGCAGGAAGACTTTTTGTTGTCAGAGTCGATCGGATTGACTGAATGATTGAGGGCAACCTTCTCACTTTACTGGGATAACTGTTTCAACGGGTCAACTGCCGTACGCTCAAAATGGCTTGCACATCGGCGCGCGCTCGAAACGTCTCTCGCCATTGCGGCGTCGCGATGTGTTCGAGCGCAAACGCGATCTCGGCGCAAGCCTGATCGTGCCAGAAGTTGGCCGCCGCTTGATCGCCGTGTGCCGACTCCAATTGCCCTATCGTCCAGCAGATTCCCTGAAGTTCTCGATGTGACCTGATTTCATCGGACACCGCCACGGCGGCTTGTAAATCTCGATATGCGGCCACTTTATCCTCTTTTATTAGCGCCATTCGCGCGCGGAGAAACAACACGCTCGGCCAGAGATGGCGCAACCGCAGTCGGTTGAATTCTGTTTCAAGATACGCCACGCACTCTTCGGCTTGCGCGAGGTTGCCCTGCGCCAAAGCCAACTCGCCTTGCGCCAGTGGAAACGGCAGCGACTCCCACCAGCCTGGATACAACTTCCTCGCTCGATCGGGTAGTGGGTAGTGGTTAAGAGGTAAGTGACCGGCTCAAGTTGTATTCGAGGATGAACCAGGCCGTGACAATCCAGTGATAAATATCGGACTTCGAGAACGACCGTGTTTTGCGGACATAGCGCACGAGCCGTTGCCGCAAGGTGTTGTTCTAGCGTTCGATGTGGGCGGTTTCGCCTGTGTCTTTGCCCACCGCATGATGTGTCTCAGCGGGCCACACCTTTTGATAAGCGCCCCAGAAATCGCTATACGACTGACACGGCTTGTAATCCGCCGGGATTTTGTTCCAGAGTCGGCGACAGGTCTTTGCGCTCCGGTCGCCAATGGTGAACGCGACCACTTGGCGCGTCCGCCGGCACAGAGCGATCCATAGCCAACGTTTCTGGCCTTTGTTCAGGACAAATGACCACAGTTCATCCAATTCCAAGACGTCACCGGGTTGTGCCGGAAGCACCGTCTGTTTGAACTTAGGGACCGTCCGTAAAATCGTACGGAGCCAGTGCGCCACCGTTTGACGTGAGACTTGAAAGATACGCTCCAAACCGCGCAAACTGGCCCGCTCGTGATAGGTCTTCAGAATCAATGACTTGAACTGAGCGGCACGCGTGCGTTTCGGCCCCAGAGTGCGATGCGCCCCACACGCATGACAGTAATATTGGGGACTCCCACATCGGTTTGTGCCATTCTTGACGATATCAGGGCTTCCGCAGCGACGACAGACGTTAGTAATGGTTTCTTGAATCATGTCATAAGCATACGCCATCACTTACTTTATAGCCACTACCCGCGCACGAACTCCATCAACAGCTTCGTTGTCTGGCCGGTTTGATCGCGCTGTCCGGAGAAGATACCTTCGGCTGCATCTTTACCCTCGGCCAGAATGCCCGTAGGTCTCATGCGCTCGAAAAAGCGTTGCCGTAACGCGCTGACGTCTTCGCGTGGAAAGAAGCCGCGCAGCCAGAGATAGCCCTGCACCTTGAGCTGGGCTCGTAAGTCAGCAATAGGTGCATGTGGATCGCTGGAGATCAGCTGGCCCAACTGTGCGGGCGAATTCACTATCGGGTAGCCGTTACTCATCAATTCCATATTTCGTGTACTTCCTTACGCTTGGGGTGCGCACCTGCAAGGCGGCAACACGATCACGCTAGAGTTCGATGCTTGCCCGCAGTTTCAGCTCGCCCTGTTTTCTGAGGGCAATTCTTCTGGCTTTAATCCGATCAATGTCGATCGGATATGCGCCGTATTCGTGGACGGTGCCGTACATCTTCGCCGCGTTTGCCACGGGCACAGCGTCATGCACTTCGCTGGATGATCCAATGAAGAGGCCGCCCTGCGGCCCGATCTTTTCGATGAGTTCCAATGTCTCGTCTTCCACATCGCCGAGCGTGCCATGCGGCAGGGTGTGAATGCAGCAGACATTGCCAAAGAGCAGTTTGTCTGGATAGGCTTGTCTGATTTCGAAGATGTCGTTGCAGCCGTTACGCTCGATCGGGTTGAGACCGTCCGCTTGTAAATCGTCAAAGATCAACGGTAAAAACGAGCCATAGCGGCCATCGGTGTGATACAGGAACTTCATGCCTTTGTCTTTGATCGGCGTGGTGATCCATTTCCAGCGCGGCAGGCCTTCTTTGCGAACGAACTTGGGGCTGAAGATCGGGCCGCTGGTCCCGGCAATGTCCTCGCCCATAAACAACAGCGGCACTTCAGACACTTCAGCATAAGCCCGTGCGATGTGGGCCGAGAACAGCCCTGTGCAGTCCATGATGTGCGCCAACAACTCCGGCGCATCATAAATCGCCAGCGAGAACAGCTGCATGTCCATGTAGGTGTACGCATCCGTCAGCGGGCCTTCCACCGCGCCGATGAACGTGATGTCATACGGCTTAAGCCCCTGTTGAATCTGGCGAATGACGGGCTGATACCAGTCGCGGACTTCTTCGTAGACCGGCAAGTGCGGCATGTGCTTCTCAAGTTCTTTCAACGTGTGAAAGGGCCGGGTAATCCAGGCCGTGTCACCCGCCTGCGCGACGCCCCAGTTGTCGGGATTCACGCCGAAGAACCTGATCCAGTTGACGATCTTGCCGCCCATCCAGTGATTGACGGGATCATAGATCGAGCGGGTGACGTCCACGCCGATGCTCTGCCACGCTTTGCCGTTCACCGCGATCAACTCTTCAAAGCTATATGGGCGCGAGGCATCATAGCCGCCGTGATCGATCAGGATTTGACGGCAGTCCAGATAATCGTACGTCAACATCCGATCGATGGGTTGCCAATTGAGGGCCTGCTTAAAGCGTTCGAGGTTGTTCATGTCCGTTGTCCTTACTTTGGAAATGACTGCTCACCTGTGCCGCTACGCACCGTTAACGTCCACGTGTGAGTGGCCCCCGGTTCAATCCGCGTGATCTGTTGCTTGTTCCACGCTGTGGTCAGACTGTCATAGAAGCCCGTAGTTGGTTCGAGGGCCGCCACCGAATCAGGATTGAATGCCCCCTCGTCTACCCATAGACCCAAATAGGGAACACGGTTGGGATCCCACTCCAGGCGCAGCCAATCGTGTGAAGGATGGCGGATCAAGCCCGCCCAGGCCGCGCGAACCTCCTGGGGCACAAAGAATTTGCGGGCATGGTGCAGCGCGGGCGAACCAATTCGATCGAGGTGTCGGTGCGTGCCATCTTCAGCAATTGCGACAGGCCACTCAAAGCGCGTCTCTGGCGCGCCCCACCCCCACGACTCAGCGATCGTATTGCACACGGTGGTGACGTGTGACGGAATAACCAGTTGCGCGTCCAACCCACACACCAATTGCGGATGGGCCGCCCACATATACGGCATAATCTCCGCGCCGAGGTTCACCACTTGATAGTGCAAATCTAGGGTATCGGCCGCGCGATATTCCGCTGTGCGTGTCAGCCGATAGGGCAATGCTTGGCCCTCTACACTGAGCGTCAAGCGTAGATCACTTGCTTCATCCACAGTCCACGGCAGCGACCAGACTTCGCCGTGATCGGGCAACGCTGCGCCATGTCGTGCGCCGGAGCCGGGGAACTCGCAGGCGACGATGGTGGGGAACATCTCGTCCCAGCCGCTCATATCCTGATCCGTAAACGGCGCACCGTATGGCACTTTTCGGAAGGGCCGATCGCCGGGGCCAACCAGCCATTCGAGTTGATTGCGCTTGTCGAATAACGAAACTATCTTCGCGCCCAACTCAGGCACGATGATAGTTCGCAAGACATCGGTTTCGAGCGACCACGCGCTGAGGCCATGCCAGACAGAGGGATTGATCGTCGCAGTCATGGTGTGCCTTATTTATGCAGACAGATTTTTCATTTGGGGTAAGGCGTCTGCGTGATGGTATTCGCCATCGCCCAGAAGTTTTCCAGCGGCGTATCCAGCTGCACATGATGCGTCGGCCCGAGGATTAGTCCGCCGTTTTTGCCGAGCGTAGTCAAGCGGGTTTGAACTTCAGCCTGAACGTCGGCGGCTGAGCCAAAGGGCAGCGTGTGCTGTTCGTCCATCGAACCCCAGAAGCACAGCTTGTCGCCGAAATCCTGCTTAAGCTTAACCGGATCCATGCTGGCGGGTTGGATGGGATTGAGCACATCCAATCCAATTTCAATCAGATCGGGAATGATGGGATAGATATTGCCGTCGGAATGATAGGCCACTTTCACGTGCGGATTGATCGTTTTCAATTCGGCAATGAAGTTGGCCATGCGCGGCTTGAAAAACTTGCGCCACATTTTCGGGGAAATGATCATCGAATGCTGCGCGCCCACATCATCGCCGATCCAGATCATGTCCACGCCCAGCTGCGTGAGTGTCTTGGCCGCCGTCAGATGATAGCGATAGGGGATGTCGAGCAGGCGCTCAGCCAAATCGGGATTCAGCGCAAAGTCGGACAACATGCGCTCGTAGCCGCGCAAAGCCCACGCACACTCGAACATGGTCGTGACGGTCACGCCCACGATCCAGTACTCGTCCTTGAAGGTGCGCAACACCCACTCGGCTTCGCGATACAGCTCGGGTCGATCGGGCTTGGGCGGCTGATACCGATCGAGCGCGGCATCATCGGCCAGCGGATGATGATCCATCTCGGTGTAGCGGCCTATGCCGTAGGGCGTGGCATATTCGGCCGATTTCCAGCCGATGCCCCATTCGTCGATATAGTTGTCCGCGTCCTGATAATACGAATTAGCCCAACCAACCGAGGTGAGCAACAGATCTTCATCGAGGGCGCGTTCCAACTCATAGGTATTGCCGCCCCCATGCGGATTGTGCAGCGAGCCACCGCCCATGTGCATATCCGCTTTCAGGCGCGAGGCGAACTCGGGCGTAAACGAAATCTGCATCGGGCAGCGGTCGGGCGTTTCGTGGTTAAGCGCCATCAAGACGCGATCGCGGTGCTTCATTGGCCACCACCTTTGAGTTTAAATCAACGACTTGGCGGTGGCGACGGCGCGGCTGGCATCCGCCGCATAGCCATCCGCCCCAATCTGATTGGCATACTCTTGCGTGATAGGCGCGCCGCCGATCATCACTTTCACTTGATCGCGTAAACCGGCCGCCTTCAACGCCTCGAGCGTGGCTTTCATCGACGGCATGGTGGTGGTCAACAGTGCGGACAGGCCTACAATTTGCGCGCCTTGTGTACGCACGGCTTCGACGAATTTTTCCGGCGCGACATCGGTGCCCAGATCGACGATCTCAAACCCGGCGCCTTCCAGCATCATGGCTACCAGGTTCTTGCCAATATCGTGCAGGTCGCCTTTGACTGTGCCAATGACGACCTTGCCCGCCGACTTAACATCGGCTTCCTTCAAGTAGGGCGTCAGCAGCGCCAGGCCGGACTGCATGGCCCGTGCCGCAATCAGCATTTCTGGGACAAAATACTCGCCTTCCTCAAACAGGCGGCCTACTTCGCCCATCGCCGCGATCATGCCTTCGTTCAAAATCACCGGGGCCGCAATACCGGCGTTCAAGGCCGCTTGAACTTTTTCCTTGACCGCATCGGCTTCACCGTCCATGACATTCGTGTAAATTTCTTTGATGAGAGCGTCCATGTTTTACTCCTTATCGTAGTTGAAGTATCAATCGCCCACAGCCCTTATCCGGCGTCGGCGATGCGCGTTCGCGCGCGTTCGGCGCGAGCCTGACGCCACTGCGAAACCGCCACGGCGGCAATCAGCAGCAAGCCCAACGCGACGCGCTGCACGAACGTGTTGAAGCCCAACAAGTTCATGCCGTTGTTGAGCACACCCACCAAAATGACCGCGAGAAACGTCCCCACGATCGTGCCCTTGCCGCCCGCCGTCGCCGCGCCGCCGAGGAACACCGCAGTGATCGCTTGCAATTCTAGTCCGTTGCCGTTGATGGGATTGCCCGATGTGGTGCGTGCCGCCAGCAAGACACCCGCCAACCCGGCGATGCCGCCCGACAGCATGTACATCAATACGCGGATGCGCGACAGGTTGATACCCGCGAGACGCGCCGCCGTCGCATTGCCGCCGATGGCGTAGATCGAGCGCCCGAAGTCGGTGTAGCGCATCAGGATGTGAACCAACAGCGCGACGACCACCAAAATAACGGTCAAAATCGGGATGCCCGTCCACTTCGATCCGCCCAAGGCCGGAATCGGCAGATCAGTCAGGAAGCGGCCCTGCGCCAACCATGTAAAGTCCGGCTGCGTCACCACCCCGATCGGTTTGCCTTCCGGCGCGATCAGAAAGGCAAAGCCCGCGAAGGCCGCCAGCGTGCCCAGCGTGGCAATCGTCGGATTGACCCTGAGCACCGTGACGATCAACCCGTTGATCACGCCGCACAGCATACCGGCGGCGATGCCCGCCATCACGGCGATCAGCACGTTGCCTGTCGGCAGGATGCCAATCGCGCCGATGGTGCCCACGCCCACGATCACGGAGGCGGCCGCCACGGACCCGATCGACGCCACCGAGCCGATCGAGATGTCCAGCGCGCCCGCGATGATCACGACCGTCTCGCCGATCGCCAGCAGCCCGACGATCACGATCGCCTGCGCCAGGCTGTTCATCAGGTTCTGCCAGGAGAAGAATTTGTCGCCGCCGCCCAGCCCAAACCAGCCGCTAACGACGGTGACCAGAAAGACCAACAGGACGAGCGCGAAGAGGAGCGACAGGTTATCGGTGCCGATGACGCCGATCACGCGTTTCAGTGCGCCGCCGCGTTTTATCGTAATTTGTTTCGCCGGTGTTTGGCTCATAATGTGCTGTCCTTCTGAGTGGGTGCGTTGCCGTTCGGGGTAGACAGATGATCAGCGATGGCGAAGCCGAGGACGGCTTCCTCGGTGGCTTCTGCGCCCGATAGTTCCCCGGTGATCCGGCCGTTCTGCATGACGTAAATGCGATCGGATAGCCCCAGAATTTCCGGCAATTCCGAACTGATCAACATGATGCCCAGCCCTTCGTTGGCAAGGTCGTCGATGAGATGATAAATCTCTGCCTTCGCGCCCACATCGATGCCGCGCGTCGGCTCATCCAGAATCAGGACCTTGGGCCTGGCCGCCAGCCAGCGCGCCAGCACGACCTTCTGCTGATTGCCGCCGGAGAGTTTGCCCACCTCTTGATCCAGCGACGGCGTTCGCACGCGCAGTTTCTCGACGAAGCCGCTCGCCACCGTCCGCTCTAACCGGCTGCGCACAAAATGGAAGCGCGTAATCTGACGCAGAATCGCCAACGACGCATTTTCCAACACGCTGCGAATCAGCACCAGTCCCTCGCGTTTGCGATCTTCCGGCGCGAAGCCGATGCCTTTGGCAATGGCGTCGTCCGGGCGGCGGATGTTCACCTCGTGGCCGTCCAGCACAATGTGGCCGCTATTTCTAGGCAAGTCACCGAAGATAACCTTAGCCAATTCAGTCCGGCCTGCCCCGACGAGGCCCGCAAACCCGACGACTTCGCCCACGTTAATATGGAAACTCACACCACGATGCCAGTTGCTGTGCAGGTCTTCGACGCGCAGGATTTCACGATCGGACGTAGCCGGCCGGCGTTTGAAGACGTCGGAAAGTTCGCGCCCCACCATCAGCCGCACAATCTCGGCTTCGCTTAATTCAGCCGCAGGCTTCACGGCGACCAGTTGCCCGTCGCGCAAAATCGCGATGCGATCGCACAGCCGCAAAATTTCCTTGATGCGATGCGAGACATAGATGATGGCGACCCCTTCATCACGCAGCCGCCGGACCAACTTAAACAACCGATCGACTTCCTCATCCGTCAGGGACGAGGTCGGCTCATCGAGCGCGAGCACCCGCACCCCCGATTTGAGGGCGCGCATGATCTCGACAATCTGCCGTTGGGCCGACGAGAGTTGATCGCCCAGCAAATTCACCGGCAAAATGCCCTCAAAGCCGTACTCGGCCAGGCTGCGCTGCACCTGCTCGTTGAGCCGTCGCCGATCGATCAGGCCGCCACGTTTCGGCAGTTCGCCGATCCAAATATTTTCGGCCACATCGACGCCAGGAACGATCTCTGGCTCTTGATAAACCACGCGAATCCCGGCCTTGTGCGCGACGCTGGGGCTTGAGAATGAGAGCGGGCGGCCGTCCATCGCCAGCGTGCCGGAATCCGGCCGATAGTCGCCGTTGATGATCTTCAGCAGCGTGGATTTCCCGGCCCCGTTCTCACCCATAAAGGCGAGAATCTCGCCCGGTCGGATGTCGAGCGAGACGTTGGTAAGCGCCTGGACATTGGGGAACGCCTTGTTCATGTTGCGAATCTCAAGGGTTCCGGGCCGGGCCGGTGGCGGCGTGGATTGAGGTGCAGCGGCAATCGTGGTCATGGTCATATTCAACACTGTCCCCACATCTGGAGCGAATTCCCGAATGGCCTACGCTCCCCATTGTACTGAAGATTCGCCGACAAGGGTATCGGGGGCTTGAGCCGTAAGCCCAAGCCCCCGAGTGTGAGAAACGGTACGGACTACTTGGAGCAGTTACCGATCGAGATGGGATCCATCGTCGTCTTGTAGTTGGACGGATCAACGATCGAGGTCGGGGCGTACGAATTAGCCGACGGCGCTTTGCCGTTCACGACCGCATCATACAACACCGTCGCCGCAGTCTTGCCGACGTCGAGGCCGGAGATGAACAGGCCCGCCTTGAAGCCGGTCGGTTGCCCGGCGGCCCACGGCTTGCAGGCTTCATACGCGCCCAGGCCCACGCCGATGATGTCGTCGGTCTTCACGCCCGCCGTCGCCAGCGCATTCAACGCGCCCAACGCGCCTTCGTCATTGCAGCCGAAGACCACCCAGTTGGTCACGTCGGGATTGGCCGTGATGATCGGGCCAGCGGCGTCTTGCGACGACAGCGCTTCGCCCGTGTACGGCACCGGGAAGATCTGCGCATCCGGCACGCCTGCCGCCTTGATCGCGGCCTTCTCGTTATCGGTGCGATCGTTGCAGACCGAGAGCGTTTGCACTTCGACGGACAACACGCCGACCTTCTTGGTCGAGTCCTTCAGCCAGCCGCTATCGGTCAACAACTTGGCCGCGGCCTCGCCCACTTTCTTGCCCATGTCCTTGCCGTCGAAGCCGACGAACGGGACCGGGTTGCCATCGGCATCCTTGATGCTGTCGTCGGTCGCGATCAGGACCACGCCCGCATCTTTCGCCGCTTTGGCGATGGCTGGCCCAATCGTCTGATCGGGCACGGTGATGGCGATGCCCTTGGCGCCCGCCGAAATGGCGTCATTCACCAGGCCCACACCCAAATTCGGGTCGAGCTTGGCATCGAACTTCTTGGCGTCCGCACCCGCGGCATTCGCCGCCGAAACGAACGAGTTTTGCAGGTCGATGAAGTACTGCTGATCGGCGCTCTTGTTGATCACCACAAACAGCGGCTTGCCAGCCGCCGGGGCCGCCGGAGCGCCCGTGCCGCAGTTAGCCAGCGAGATGGGATCCATCGTCGTCTTGTAATTGGACGGATCAACGATCGAGGTCGGGGCGTACGAATTAGCCGACGGCGCTTTGCCGTTCACGACCGCATCATACAACACCGTCGCGGCGGTCTTGCCCACATCCAGACCCGAGA
>JAGOBP010000532.1 GCA_017999195.1 Thermoflexales bacterium | reverse complement strand
GCTGTACGGCACGTATCCGCTGTTGTTGGGGCTGGCTGAAAACAATGTGCTGTTTTTTGCGGCCTCGATTTTGGGCGGCGCGATCACGGGTGTGATGGGCGGGGCGCAAGTGAACCGCCTGATGGAGCGCGTCCCCAACGACGATCTGCCCGCGCACATGGCGCTGAATAATATGGCAGGCAACATCGCGCTGCTGGTCGGTTCCATGCTGGGGCCGCTGCTGGCCGATGCGCTGGGCTTGCGCGAAGCGATCTTGCTCAGCGCGGGGCTGCGCGTGCTGGCGGGCATTGCGCTGGTGCGCTGGGCGTGAGCCGAGATGCGGTATACTTGGGACAGGGTGATACTCATGGGCGTCGATGAACTGATCAGAAACAAGCGAGGTGACATCCTTCAAATTGCTGCGCGCCACGGCGCACGCAATGTCCGCCTGTTTGGTTCGGTGGCGCGCGGCGAGGCCCGGCCGGATAGCGATATTGACGTGTTGGTCGATTTTGATCCGGGCCGCAATTTGCTGGATCGAGTGGGGTTGATGCAAGACCTTGAGGATTTGCTTGGCCGGAAAGTCGATGTGGTGACCGAGCGCGCGCTGCACTGGTACATTCGCGCACAAGTGATCGAGCAGGCCCGCCCCTTATGATGAACGATCGCCTGTACTTGATTCACATGCTGGAATGCATCACGTGGATCGAGTCGTATACACGCGACGGTTATGCCGCCTTTGCCGAGTCGCACCAGATTCAGGATGCGGTGATCCGTAATTTCGAGATCATGGGCGAAGCCGTCAAGCGCCTGTCGCCCGAGGTGCGTGACGCCCATCCCGGCATTCCGTGGCGGCAGGTGGCCGGCTTCCGCGATGTGCTGATCCACGACTATTTTGGCATCGATCTGGATGAAGTGTGGGGGGTGGTGCAGACCAACTTGCCGCAACTGAAACAGCAGATCGAGGTAATCTTGCAAACACTGGATGCCTGGTAGTAAGACCAGCCAAGATCGTTGTTGACACAAAACAACGGTGCGGACTTCGTTGATCAGAAGTCCGCACCGTTTTCACTCGTCACGCACTACGCATCACGCACCACGTCCTCACTTCATCACGATCGGCAGGAACACATCCCCCGCGATGCTGCCCGTTGCCTCTTCCGGTCCCACTGTGACCACCAGCGTGGTCGCCGTGATCACGTTTTGATTGTCGCGCACGCTCAAGGTGATGGTGTGCGTGCCCAGACTCAACGTGTCGATTTGCAGCAGTGCGCCCGTGCCCAACACGCCGTCGAGGTCTGACGTCCACGTGATGTGATCGTCAGGGGGCACGCCGTCTTCCACATCGTACGCTTCCACTTCAAACGCGACCGTTTGACTGAGCACATAGGTCGTGCCGCTGACGGGCAGCACCGCGTTGATCTGCGGCGCTTTGTTGGCCACTGCAAACGTGCCATTGGTTTCGGCGTAGGCGGTGTTGACGCCGTCGCTGGCCCACACGCGGAACTTGCCCGCGGGACTGCCCGGCAGTTGATTGACGTTGATGCTGACCGTGGTGGACAGAACCTGCGCCGAGAGCGGCTGCCACGTGGCACCGCCGTCCGCGCTGTAGTCCAGCGAGAAGGTCAGCGTGTCATTGTCGGCATCGGTGGCGGCCCAACTGACGATGACGCTGTTGCCCGTCAGTGTGATGCCACCCGTCGGGGCTTGCAGGGTCACGGTCGGGATGTTGGAACTAACCGTGCGCGTGTAGATGGGCTGCCCGTTGGCATTGGCAATCACGATCGATTTAGTGCCCGTTACCCACGGCACAAATTCCATGATCGCCTGCGCAGGTTCATCGGGTTCCACCACGCCGCGCGGCGCGAAGTTGTAGTCGGCCAGCACGCCGTTGCCCGCATCCAGCAGTTTGATGTGATGGCTGCCGTTGACGTCGCGCCCGAAGACGTCGGAACCGTTGGGCACCCGATAGAACGTGCTCAGCGTCACGGTGTTGGTGGCGGAGATGATGCTGCCAAAGACCCCCAGATGCTCGCCCGCCAGCGCCGACTCTTTCAGCAGCACCGGCTCGGTGTTCATGCGATTGTAGATGGCCTCGTAGGTGTAGTCGCTGATCCACTGACCGGAGCAGTAGGTCATCACGTCGTACCACGTCGGCGGGATGATGGCCGGTGTCGCCAGACTCCAATCGACGCCGTACAGCGTGCTGTTGGTCCACATGGTGGTCTGCGGACTCATGCGGCCCTGCGCGTACGGGTAACTGCCGTCCGGCCCGGCTTCATCGCCGCAGCTGCCTGACCCCGCGTAGGGTGCACCCTGCACGTGCGCGCGGCCATACGAGTGGCCGTTTTCGTGGCCGCCGTACCAGTCGCCAAAGTTACCGTCCAGATCCCAGCCGCTGGTATCGCCGGTCGGTCCGGCGGCCACATTGCCCGGCGTGCCCACGGACTTGCCGCGCATGAAGCCGCCGATGTCGTAGGCCTGGCCGTAGTAACGCCAACTGGATGTCTCGCCCGCGCCAAAGACTTTCTTGGCCTTGTTCCAGGCCAGATCGCTGTTGACGGTATCGACATTGGGCAGGCTGTCATACGGCGGATCGAAGTAACCGTAGTACACGTTGAGTTTGTGGATGGGATACGCCGCGCGCAGCCAGGCGGCCAGGCGGGTGCGGTCCACCGATCGGACATGCCGCTCCACGCCGTTCCAGAAGTAGTTGACGTCGATCATGGCAATGTTCATCTCACGCGAATTGACAAAGGTGAGATTGCCCGTCGATCGGACGTTGTTGGTGTAGTCGTTTTCCGCGTATTTCTTGGGCAGGTTCACTTCGCATTCGAAGTTTACCGTGCCGGCTGTGAGCCAGCCCGTGGGCACATCGAAGTAATAGGCGTGATTCAACTGCGCCCGGTCCGGGCTGGTGCGGATGTTGATCTGTGCGCCGCTGTTGGACGGCGACAGTGTGCCCATCAGCGTCGCGCCGCGATACACGCGCAGCCGCGCGTTGACGGTGTTGATGGTGCCCGCGTCGCTTTGCACGTAGCAGCGCACAAAGGTGCGCTTGCGCGCAATGAGCATGACGCTGTTGCTCAGGTCTTGCACGGCCTGATTCACCTCGATGCCGGGATTGCGCACGAAGACGTCGATGGTGCGCACTTCGGTGGTCAGGTCGGCGGCGCCGGGATACGCTTCCAGATTACCCACGTTGTCCCGTGCGCGGGAGCGGAATTCATAGATGTGGCCGCCCGTGCCATTGAACGTGCCGGACGTGGTGGCCGTGGCGCTCTTCCACGTGGTCCACGCGCCGTTGGTGGTCTTGTTGCGATACTGCACGTCGTAACTGTCGATGCCGGAGTGTACGTCGCTACCCGACCAGTTGACGGTGAATGAGGCGCTGTTGGTTGAGGCGGGCGAGTTGACCGACGACGACGGCGTGGTGACATC
>JAGOBP010000055.1 GCA_017999195.1 Thermoflexales bacterium | reverse complement strand
GCAGGTGCTGGCCTCCGAGACGTTCGAGAGCATTCAGGGCATGCGGCGCGAGGTGTACGACAGCGCGGATTACGAGGAAGGCATTCAGGCGTTCAAGGAGAAGCGGCCGCCGACGTTTAAGGGGGTATAGCGAGATAGGTGACGTGGTGCGTGACAAGATGAAGGGATAAAGGGCTGACAAGATGATCGCTTGATTGGCAATCAGCGTGTCAGCGGCGCGAATGGGGAGTCGGCCCTGAGCCGACTTTCTATTATCAGCCGTCGAACACTTGCGGTGTTCATTCGATGGTGCGCCGTGTTGCACGATGCGCGGTGCGTGTAGTATCATGGCTGTTATTCCTGCGTGTCGAGTCGTGAATTATCAGGAGCGCGCTGATGGGCGATACAGTCTCGAATCAAAGCGATGGCGTGGACATTGGCGGGCAGCAGACCGCCGGCGATGTGGCCGGACGCGACATCATCAAACAGACCTCCGAGGCGCAGAAGCCGATCGTGCCAGCGTTGCATCAACTGCCCACCCCACCCGCAGATCTCACCGGCCGCGATGCCGACATCGGCGACCGACGCGGCGAGGGCAATGCACTGATGAACGCTGGTAACACACACTATAGTCTTGGCGAATATCGCAAGGCCATTGAATACCATGCGCAGGCCTTACCCATTTTCCGCGAGATCGGCGACCGGCGCGACGAGGGCAATGCACTGATGAACATTGGTAACGCGCACTATAGTCTCGGCGAATATCGCAAGGCCATCGAGTGTCATGCGCAGGCCTTGCCCATTTTCCGCGAGATCGGCGACCGGCGCGGCGAGGGCAACGCCCTCAGCAACTTCGGCGCCGCCTATTACACCCTCGGCGAGACGCGCCAGGCCATTGAGTATTACGAGCAGGCGTTGGTCATCGCCCGCGAGATCGGCGACCGACGCGGCGAAGGGGCGGCCCTCGACAACCGCGGCCTTGCCTGTGCCGCCCTCGGCGAGACGCGCCAGGCCATTGAGTATTGCGAGCAGGCGTTGGTCATCGCCCGCGAGATCGGCGACCGAAGCGGCGAGGGCGCGGCCCTCGGCAACCTCGGCACCGCCTATTACACCCTCGGCGAGACGCGCCAGGCTATCGAGTATTATGAGCAATCGCTGAAGGTCAAGAAAGAGATTGGCAACCGATACGGCGAGGGCAACGCCCTTGCGAACCTCGGCACCGCCTACGGCGCCCTCGGCGAGACGCGCCGCGCTATCGAGTATCATGAGCAGACATTGACCATCATGCGGGATCTTGGCGACCAGCGCAGCGAGGGCACTGTCCTCGGCAACCTCGGCGTCGCCTACCAGGACCTCGGCGAAACGAGCCAGGCCATTGGGTATTACGAACAGCAGTTGACCATTACACGTGCCGTTGGCGACCGGCGCGGCGAGGGCGCGGCCCTCGGCAATCTCGGCACCGCCTACGCCAAACTCGGCGAGACGCGCAAGGCCATTGAGTACTACGAGCGGGCGTTGGTCATCGCCCGCGAGATCGGTGACCGACACAGCGAGGGCAAAGACCTCGGCAACCTCGGCACCATCTACGCCAAACTCGGCGAAACGCGCCAAACCATCAAATATTACGAGCAGGCGTTGACCATCATGCGAGACATTGGCGACAAACGCACTGAAGGGTCAATCCTCGGCAACCTCGGCGCCGTCTACAAGCACCTCGGTGAGATGCGCCGCGCCGTTGAGTATTACGAGCAATCATTGAGGGTCAAACGCGAGATCGGCGACCGAAGTGGCGAGGCAAAGGATAGTTGGAATCTGGGCTTTGTATATGAGGCGCAAGGCGGCCTGGAACGCGCCATCGAGTTGATGCAGGTGTGTGTCGATTTCGAGCGCGAGTCGGGTCATCCTAACGCTGTATCACACGCCAAACGGGTTGACCAAATTCGCCAACGGTTGGCGGATCGGCGCGGCCAAGCGTAGGGGCGGCCTCCAAATAACGCTCCATCGTCGGACGTTCACCGCTCCTTGGGCGCAGATTAGTTTGAAGTCCAACCCACCAGCTTCACCCGCGCGGTTGTCACGCGGATTGGCTTACCGACTAATCCGCCTTCAAAGCCCCTCTCCGCCGTTTTCGGCCCTGCCGCCTCCACCGGTTGTCATCTTGTCATCCCTTCATCTTGTCACTCCGTCCCTCAATCCGCGCGTGGGCGTGCTGACTCCGCACTCATCCC
This sequence comes from Thermoflexales bacterium, assembly GCA_017999195.1. Taxonomy (GTDB): domain Bacteria; phylum Chloroflexota; class Anaerolineae; order Fen-1058; family Fen-1058; genus JAGOBP01. Next base: position 10,563 of record JAGOBP010000055.1, on the reverse strand, counting down.
TCCGTCACTCCCTCACTCTGTCCCTCAATCGTAACGCACCCTCCGCCCAACTTAGCTCTACAATGAAAGACGGAGGTGTGCTATGCGCCGAAGTCTCCCTGCGTTTGCTGTCCTGCTCGCCGCGCTGTTGGTGGCCGCAACTCTGATCGCCGTAGGTGGCCGCTCGGGCCGCGTGGATCAATCGGCGGCGGCTCAGGCCGCTGATTTTGCCGCCTTGCCGTCGAACTATGTCCCCGGAAGTTTCGTCACCTCGATCAGCACCGCCACGTGGATCATCCCCACGTACTCGTACGAACCCGCCCTGTTCTGGATCACCAACACCTATTACAACATCTCGTATCCGGTGCTGCACTGGGCCAACTACGACGCCACAGGCCGCACCCGCGACGACACCCGCGCCTATGAATTGCTGGTGCTGGAGAACGAATGGCTCAAGGTGTGGTTGCTGCCGCAAGTGGGTGGCCGCATCTACGAAATCTTCGACAAGTCCTCGGGGCGCGGCCTGCTCTATCGGAACTACGTGCTGAAGCCCACCAACTGGGGGCCGCCCGATCAGGGCTGGTGGCTGGCCGCGGGCGGTATCGAGTGGGGCTTGCCCGTGGACGAGCACGGTTACGAGTGGGGCATCCCATGGTCGTACGAGATTATCACGGACACCAGCGGCATCACGATAACGCTGCGCGACTCTACCGCGCCCGATCGCTTGCGCGCGGCCATCTCGGTCTACCTGCCCAACGATCGCGCCGTGCTCATCATCCGGCCGCGCATCGAAAACGATCGCGATTTTGCCCTGAGTTTCAAGTGGTGGATCAATGCCATGCTGACGCCGGGCGGGATGAACACCGTAGGCACATCACAATTTCAGGCCGATCAAAACGTGCGCTTCATCTACCCGATCGATCAGGTCACCATCCACTCGACCGGTGACAACTCGCTGCCCGGCCCCAATTATCCCGATGGGCCAACCGTGTCGATGCCGTGGCCGATTTATAGTGGCCGCGACCTGAGCACTCTGCGCAACTGGCGGCAGTTCCTGGGCTTCTTTGCACGGCCCGCAGCACAAAGCGATTTTGCCGCCGTGTATAACGTCAACAGCAATCAACCCGACAACAAGGATGGCATGGTGCGCATCTTCCCGCATCAGGTCGCCACTGGCCTCAAGGGCTTTGGCCTGGGCTGGACCAACCCGCTGCCGTGGGAGTTGTGGGGCGATTTGCCGCTGCACTACGTGGAGCTGCATGGCGGCCTCGCGCCCACGTTCTGGGACAGCGTCACATTGGACGCGCATTCGGCCATCGAGTGGAGTGAGACGTGGTATCCCATAGCGGGTCTGAACGGCCTCACCACCGGCACAGCCGAAGCCGCGCTCGATGTGCAACAGACCGGCTCGCAACTGATGGTGGGCCTGCACACCACGCGCCCGCGCATCAAGCCGCATTTGACCGTCTGGCAGCACAGCACGTGTCAGCGCCTGGCCGACTTCGAGATAACCTCGCTCGATCCGGCCGCCGCCCTGACGTTGACCGTGCCAACCGCTCTGCCGCTGACTGATCTGGCGGTGCTCTTCCACGACGATGAGACACTCTTCGCCAGTTACAACGAGCGCGATTGTGTGCCGCCTACGGCCTACGTCAACGCGCTGCCCATGATCACGACGGCCGACACCTTCACGGTCATGTGGATCGGCCACGATCTCTACAGCGGCCTCGCCACGTACGATGTGCAAGTCAAAGACGGTTATGACGGTGGCTGGACCGATTGGCAAAGCGGCGTCCCAACGACCAGCGCGTCATATCACGGCACGCACGGCCATACCTATTTCTTCCGCGTGCGGGCGTACGATGTAGCGGGGAATGTGGGCGGGTTTGGCCCCGATACCGAAGGCGACGCGTGGACGACAATATTGTTAACACCCGCCCCGGTGCTGGAGTTTTCATACAAAACGGCACCGCCCTTTGTTGCGGCGGCACAACCGATCAGTTACACCATCGTGCTGAAGAACGCCGGCAACTCGATCGGCCCACTGACGCTCACCGACACACTGCCACTGTCGGCCACGCTGCTGACGGACACGTTGATCAGCACGATTTCCCCTGCGCCCACGTTCGATGGCGATCTCATCCGCTGGTCGGGCGACGTGCCAACCGAGACCGGCGGCACGCTCCAGTACGCGCTGCTCCCGGCGGCCGACTTACCCCGGGGAAGCACACTGATTAACACGGTCCACATCGACGGCGGCGCGCTGCCTGTGACGCGCACTGCGCGTGTCGTAGTGAATCCATATCAAACGTGGTTGCCGCTGATGATGCGCTAAACCCTCATCCCGCGAAGCGCGTCGGATGCTTCTGCCGACGATGGGAGAGGGTTGGGGTGAGGGCTACAGCCAACGAAGTATTTATCCGTTGACAGCCGCCCCATCCGCGCCTATAATCACCCTCGCGGGCGATTAGCTCAGTTGGTTAGAGCGCCTCTCTTACAAAGAGGAGGTCGTAGGTTCGAGCCCTATATCGCCCACACAAAAAAACAGCGCCCTCATCAATCACCTGATGAGGGCGCTGGTCGTTTACCTCGTTGCGAGTGGCAGATAGGTGTGCGCCACCGGCACAATCACCGTCAACGATGGGTTGTACAGCCGCATTGTTGCCCCCCCAAAGCGCGTCCCCAACAGATAGAAGGTGTGCGCGCCAGCCGCCGGCTGGAACATCCCCGAAGTCGCCAGGGTTTGATCGGTCCCATCCCCTGCATCGGTGTAGACGTTAAGCCAACGATTAAAGCCGGGGTGGGTATCCGTGCTGTCGTCTAGGCTTAGACCGAACTTGCCCTCCCAATCATTGCCGGCCGTTGTGTCATTCAACCCGGCCGAGGCGTTGGCCGTGACGAAGGCAAAACCAGCCGCTGGCAGGTCCACGGTGCATGATCGGATGACGGATGTGTCGTCGGTAGCGTTTATCCACATGTCGGCCCCGGTGACCCCACACGTTTTCGCCGTGACATTGGTCTCCGGGAAATAGAGGACGCTGAGTGACGGATCGTACAGCGTAACCGTGCCCGTGAAGGCATACCGGGCCGCCAGCAAGTAGAAGGTGTGCGTGCCGGTCACCACGCTGACCAGGTTCGAAGTCGCCGCCGACTCATCTGTGCCATCACCGGTATCGGTATACACATTGACCCAGCGATCCGATACGGCCAGGCCCGCAGTGGAGTCCACCCCGACGCGCAACCGGGCTTCAGAGGGACCATTGGCCTGGGCCACGGATGAAGTTCCGCTCACATAGACATAGCCGGGCTGCGTGACACTCAACGTGCATGACCGAACGATTTGAAACGCGGAGTCCGTAGTCGTCCAGTCGAGCTCGTTGGTGACCCCGCACGCCATCACCTCGGCATTGGAACTGGGAAAGTACAAGACTGAGAGATTCGGGTTGAGGAGTTCTACCGTACCGCTCCCGGCGAAGCGCCTGACCAGAAAATAAAAGGTATGGGTGCCACTGCTCACCGCCGCGATCATGTCGTCGGCCACGTTTTTGTCGGTGCCATTGCCGCTATCGGCGTAGATATTTACCCAACGATCGGTAGTGCCGTTGCCGACCGGATTATCAACATTCAAAGCGACGTGCGCTTCGTACGGGGTGTCAACCCAATCCAGTGAGGCCGTCGCGTTGATGTAGACGAAGCCGTCTTCTGGGAAGGTGGCCGTGCACGATCGGACCTCCTGCCATGAAGTGGAGGTCGTCATCCAATTGCCGGTGATGCCGGCATTGCAAGCCATAAAACTGCGGCTGTCGCCCGTCATCTGGGGCGCGGTCGGACTAACCGCCGCAGCCACACCCGGCATGGGATTACTCCGGGCGACGCCATTGGGATCGATGGCCAGCGGCCCGCTCGCATTTTTGGAACCGGGCTGCGGCATGTCAGACGACCCGATCGGCTGGGCGTCTTTCTCGCACGCAGTTTTCCAATCGGTGGTGAAATACCCTTCCGGCAAAGACTCCCGACACGGCCCTGACTGATCCGTCGCTTGCGCCTGTGAGATCGGTGCGGCCAACCGGCCTCCCAACCCGACACCCACCATGACCAATAAGACTACCATCCATTTCACTCCCCGCGTGAACGACATGTTTCCTCCCGATTGAATTGGCCTACGGGCCAATCACGCCGATTGACCCGTGACAATAATACCCGAAGACGGTTCACTGGAACAAGCGCTGCGCCATTTTGCTGATTAATAAGGTCTTTTTCATACCAGTACAAACGTCACCTGCGCGCGTGATCATACTCCGTTGCCCTTCATCGATGCTAGTGCTACAATAGCGTAGATGTTCTCCTTTACCCCCAACTCACCAGCACGATATTACACTTCCTCTTTAAGGAGCCGCCATGTCTGATTTTCTCTTTCGCGGTGATCTCAAGTCGATTGATCCGGCTGTGGCCGAATTGGTCAATCACGAGACCGCCCGCCAGATTCGCAAGTTGATTCTCATCGCCAGCGAATCCACCGTGCCCGAAGCCGTCCGTGAAACGTTGATGTCGCCGTTCCACAACCTGTATGCGGAAGGCTATCCCGATCCGCGCACCCGCAAGCAAACCGAGGAGCAAATCCTCGACTACGACGAGCAGCTGGGCTACTATCGCCGCTACGGTGATCCGCGCTATTACAAAGGCGTGGAATATGCCGACGTCGTCGAAGCCCTGGCGCGCCGCCGCTGCGCCGAATGCTTTGCCACGGACAAAATCGACGCGTCGCGGATCTTCGTCAACGTGCAGCCGCTGTCGGGCGCGCCCGCCAACACCGCCGTCTACGAAGCGCTGGTCAAGCCCGGCGATGTGGTCATGGGCATGTCGTTGATCGCAGGCGGCCACCTGACGCACGGCTCGCCCGTCAACCGCTCCGGCAAGCACTTCAAGATCGTGTCCTACAACGTCGATCCCGTGACGCACCAGTTGAACTACGACACCATCCGCGAACTGGCGCTGGCGAACAAGCCCAAGATGATCATCGCGGGCTACACCTCGTATCCCTTCGCGCCGGACTGGCAGAAGTTCCGCGCCATCGCGGATGAAGTGGGCGCATATCTGTTGGCCGATATTTCGCACGTGTCCGGCCTGGTCATCGCGGGCGCGTATCCCAGCCCGCTGGGCCTGGCGCACGTCATCACCTTCACCACGCACAAGACCCTCAGCGGCCCGCGCGGCGCAGTGATTCTGACGCTGGAAGAATCGCTCAGCAAGAAGATCGATCGGGCCGTGTTCCCCGGCGAACAGGGCGGTCCGCATATCAACACCATCGCCGGTTTGGCCGTCGCCTTCAAATTGGCGCAGACCGATCAATTCAAGCAACTGCAACATCAAACGGTGAAGAACGCCGCGCACTTTGCCAAGTGCCTGGCCGATGAAGGCATTGGCCTGGCCTATGGCGGCACCAACTCGCATCTGTTCCTCATCGATTGCAAATCGATCAAGGCCAAAGACGGCACGCCGTTGATGGGCGATATGGCCGCGCGCATTCTGGATGTGGCCGGTATCGTCGCCAATCGCAACACCATTCCCGGCGACACGGGCGCGGGCGCGTCCAGCGGCGTGCGCATCGGCACGCACTGGATCACGCAGCGCGGCTTCAAAGAACCAGAGATCGAGAAGTTGGCCAAGGCCGTGGCCAATCTGCTCAAGTCGTGCACGCCTTACACGTACGACACAAAGCGCGGCGATGATGCCTATCGCGCCAAGGTGGACTTCGAGGTGTTGGAGCAGACCAAACTCATCGTCGCCGAACTGACCGCCAACGCCGTCGATATGCAAGCCGAAATGTCGGGCTATCCGCACTACTGGTCGCTCAACGACGCGTATCCCAATGCCACCGTCGTATTCGATGTAGCCGGTGCCAAGGTGCGCAGTTTCCTGCAAGCCACCACCACTAACGATGTCGATGCCTTGAACGACGGCGACACGCAAGCCACGTTTATTCTCGAAAAGAACGGCCAAATCATGAGTGCGGCCACCTTAACGCGCCGCTCCGCCCGATCGTTCCAGCTGGCCCTACCGGGTGCGAACGCCGCGCGCGTCGCCGCGTGGCTACGCGACCTGTCGGATGGCTACATCGCCTTCGATGCGGATCCGCTGATGAAACTGGCCGGGCCGATCTCGGTGAAATACAATGCCGAAGCGAAAGCCGCCGGCAAGTTGCCCGCCAAACTCGAAGATGCAGTGGCCGCTCACAAGGCTTATTTTATCGGCCTGCAGGGCGTCACCCTCGCGGGCGCGGCTTTGCCGCAATTCACGTGGACTGAAGATCACAACGCGCCGATCCAGAAGACCACCCTCAACGAGACGCACAAGAAATTGGGCGCGCGCATGGTCCCGTTCGCCGGTTGGGAAATGCCGGTATGGTACAGCAGCGTCATCGAAGAACACAAGGCCACGCGCTTAGCCGCCGGTCTCTTCGATGTGAGTCACATGGGCGTGTGCGATGCCAGCGGCCCCAACGCGGCGGCCTTCCTCGACCTGATCACGGCCAACGATGTGAGCGCCCTTGAAATCGGCAACTCGCACTACAGTTATCTGCTCGGTGTGGACGGCGTGCCCATCGACGACACGATGGTCTATCGGATTGGCGAAGAGCGCTACTTGATCGTCATCAACGCCAGCAACAACGACAAAGACTGGGCGTGGATGAATGCGGTGAACGAAGGCAAAGTCAGCATCGACTCCAAGCGACCGTGGGCGCGCAATACTGCGCCGTGCGTCCTGCGCGATCTGCGCGACCTGAAGTGGGGCGACGAGTGCCGCGTGGACATCGCGCTGCAAGGGCCGAAGTCCAAGGACATGCTCGTCTCCATTTGCGACAACAAAGCCGAAGCGGCCAAACTCAACAAGATGCCGCGCACCGATGTGATGTTCGCCACGCTGAAAGGCTTCGATGTCATCGTCAGCCGCACGGGCTACACCGGCGAAACAGTGGCTTACGAATTGTTCGTACATCCCCAGAAAGCCCCAGCCTTCTGGGACATGCTCATGGAAGTGGGCGCGGCCTTTGGCATGAAGCCTATCGGTTTGGGCGCGCGCGACAGCCTGCGCACCGAGGCCGGTCTGCCGCTGTACGGCCACGAATTAGCCGGGCCACTGAATCTGCTGCCTAATGAAGCGGGCTTTGCGTCGTACGTCAAGACCTTCAAGCCGTTCTTCGTGGGGCGCACACCGTATGTGGCGCACCTGCCCGTGACCAAGATGGAGAACGCGCGCTTCCGCATGAACGACAAGAATACGCGCGTGCCCAAGGGCGCGGCCAACATCGAGATGGGCGGCGACATGGACTACGTGGTCGATAAGCGCGGGCGCGTCATCGGGCGCGTGTTGTCCTGCGCGGTGGACATCGACGGTTACATGACCGGCCAGGCGCTCGTCGAACTGAAGTACGCGGTCGAAGGTACACCGATCGGGATTGTGGCGGCCACCAAGACAGCCAAGGCCGCGGACGGGCTGAAGGTCGGCGATCGCTTAGCCATCGCCGATGCGGCCACCGTCGTCAGCCGCTTCCCAGCCAAGAAAAAGTAGACAAGGAGAAAAAGGAAACAAGTAGACAAGGGAATCTGTCTTATCTACTTGCCTACTTGTTTCCTGAAAAACATGTTCTGTCCCAAATGCGGCAACAAAATGATTGCCAAGAACAACAGCATGTACTGCGAAGCCGGGCAGATGATGCTGAGCAAGACGCTGTACACGCGCTTTCAGGCGCGCTTCATCGAGCGTGTGCCGGAAGAGCCGTTGCTGCGGCGCGTTAGCAAACCCAAAGGCAACTTTTGCTGCCCGGGCTGCGGCAAGAAACTGAAGTTCAGCGACGGCTATCTGATGTGCCCGGACGGTCACGGCTCTATCAACGACTGCGTGCTCGATCTCAACCTCATCCATGCGCACGACAAGTTGCCGAACGAACGGTGATACCAAAACAAAAACTGGCCTCTCATGAGGCCAGTTTTTATTTGCGCCGTCTAAACACACTCAACCCAACCCGCCCGTCATGATGACACAAAGGAAACCTGGCCGGGCCTGTCGCTTACGGGTTCGGCGTTTCCTCCGTCGACTGCGCCGTCGTGGTAGCAGTCAGAGTCGCTCCGCCAGTAGCGGCGCTTCTCGGTATCTCCGCAGTGACGGTCGATTTTTGTTGCGGCGCAGATCGGTTAAAGAAGCCCTTGATGCTGTCGAGCGTATCCTTGCTCTGCTGCAAAATGCCGACCAGCGAGTGGACCGGATACGTCCCGCTGCCGATCACCAGCCCCGTGATCAACACGTCGGCCGAGGCCGGCACTGCGGCGATGCCCAGCATCGCGAACATCTGAATCTGCCCCAACGCGGCCACGACAACGCCCAACATCAGGCCCAAAATAATCGACGCCGCGCTCTTGGCGCTCTTGTATTCAGCCGAATCGGTCAGTGAACCCAGCTGCTTCTCGGCGATGTCCAATTGCTTCTGTGCATCTGCCAACATCGCCTTGGCGGCGGCCGCTTTATCGTCGGCCTCGTTCTTCAAGCGATTGACTTCGGCGGCAATTTGCTCGGGGAGTTGCGCCACCTGGGTCGAAGCGTTCAGCCCTTTCAGCACTTCTTTGACCTGCTCGTTATACGAAGCCATTATCCCGTTGTAGAGCGTGCTGGCATTTTGCAGCCATTGTCGCGCGTCATCCACTTCCGTCTCGGCAGCCTTCAGCCAGCGCATGCCGTAGCCCAAATACGCCACCGCCTTGCGCCACATGCCTTCGAGGGTGTTGAAAATCGTTTCCAGCATACGCTCGACGCCAGCCGCCGCCGCCAACACCGGCGCCAGCACCACAGCCAGATCGGCCCCCATGGGCAAGACATTGGGCGCTGCTTCGGCGATTTGGGCAAAAAACAGCACCCACACAATCAGCGCCACCGACAACACGCCGACCACTGAGGCCAAGACTATCACTTGCGAGCGTGTTTGCTTCCACATCTGCTTCTCGTCCCACATCGGCTTGCGACCGGTATCGACCGGTTTGGTTGAAGCACTCATGATTGACCTCCGGGAAGTTAGATGTTGTCTGTAACGCAGTTGATTATAGATGAAGCGCGGTCGGCAAGTCAACTGCCTGATTAGTTTTTAGCGACTCGATCAATTTTTAGCGGCACGAGCGCCCCAGCCACCACGCGAGGAAAATATGCCACGCCAGCAGCAGCGCGCCATTCAGGCCCATCGTCACGACGATGAACGGCACCGGAATCGCCGTCCGCGCCAGCAGCAGCGCGCGTGCGTACAGCGCGATCGGGCCGGTGACGATCCACGCGGCCAGCGTGCGGATGATGGTTAGCGGCACAAAACGATAAACGTTGGGGCGGTAAACGCCCATCGGAACAGAGGCGAGCGTCCAGATCAAGATCAGCGGCAGCAAGGTGGGCAACGCATTCACGATCAGATTGGGATCGCTGCTGGCGTGAGTCTCGCGCCCCACCAGCGCAAACATCACAAAGATCGCCAGATCGCCAGCCATCAAAATCAACGTGTTTCGACGCGATGAGATTGTCATGCCGCAAGCTTACCGCAATCGGCGCAAAAATGGAAGTCGGGGATTGGTCGTTGGGATCAGGGATCAGGGGTTTACGCACGACCGCACGAAACACGCACCCCGCATCACGTTTTGTGGTACGATTAGCCCACTCTAACTTAGCAAGGAATTCAATGTTTTTCGACACTGCTCAAATTCAAGTGACCGCCGGCAAGGGCGGCGATGGCGCTGTAGCGTTTCGGCGCGAAAAATTCGTTCCGTTTGGCGGCCCGTCCGGCGGCGATGGCGGGCGCGGCGGCGATGTGATCTTTTACGTCGATGCCACGCTCAACACGTTATCGGCCTTTCGCCACAAGCACAAATTCAAGGCTCAGGACGGCGAAAACGGCCACGGCAAAAATCAGACCGGCGCTGACGGCAAAGACGTACGCATCGGTGTGCCGCCCGGCACCGTGATCCGCGACGCCCAAACCGGCGAAGTGCTGGGCGACCTGACGACCCTCAAGGCCGAATTCATCGTCGCGCGTGGCGGAGTAAACGGTCGAGGCAATGCGCGCTTCACCACGTCCACCAATCAAGCGCCGCGCATGGCCACCAACGGCATGCCTGGTGAAGAGCGCGAACTTGAACTGGAACTCAAACTCATCGCCGATGTCGGCCTGGTGGGTTTGCCCAATGCAGGCAAGTCCACACTGTTGGCTTCCACAACGGCCGCGCGGCCCAAGATCGCCGATTATCCCTTCACCACCCTGCGGCCCAACCTTGGCGTGGTTGATCTGGAACGCGAGGTGTCTTTCGTCATGGCCGACATTCCCGGCTTGATTGAAGGTGCCAGTCAGGGCAAAGGGTTGGGCCACGAATTTCTGCGTCACATCGAACGCACGCGCATGTTGGTCCACGTGCTCGACGGTTCGCAGCCCGATCCGCTGGCCGACTTCCAGACCATCAACGCAGAACTGGCCGCCTTCGGCCACGGCTTGCCCGACAAACGACAATTGGTGGCCTTCAACAAAATCGATCTGCCCGAAGCGCAAGCCAACTGGCCGAC
>JAGOBP010000054.1 GCA_017999195.1 Thermoflexales bacterium | reverse complement strand
CGTTATTGATGGCGCGACTCATATACACAAACTGCGGCCAGCCAGCCACCAGAACCATGGCCAGACTGGCTGCATATTTCTGATTAGGCACCAGGCGTTGTGCCACACGGCCAGCCGCAATCAACGTTACCAGCCCCAGCGCGATCGACTCCCAGCGCAAAACGGTCACCGCCGGCGGCTCAGCAAACGCCGGATCAGATGAATGGCGGAACATGGAAAATGATTGGCCGGTTTCCCAGTCGGGGTTGTTCGGTGGAAATTCGTAATGCGACGTCGTGCCCGTCAAAGTTTCCACCACTTGCTGAGTATATCCGGCCATAAAATAGTACAATGGCAGGTGGAAACACGTCAGGCCAGAGATGACTCGCGCGCGCGCCCACCAAATCCCGCGCGGCTCGGGGTCGAAGAGCGGAATTCGATTGTAGCGGGTAACCTGCTCGATACACTGCAAGTGCGATGGTTCGTCCGGCGATTCACCGGGCGGCACTACGCCCAAATACAACCCGGACAGACCCAGGTACAATACGATCGGCAGTATCACTGGCCAGCGGGCTGCAAGATTCGTTGTCAGGAATTTCCAAATCATGTTGCGACTCAAATCCTTTGCGCTGGGCCGTTTACCTGGCGTGTTGACCATCCACTGGCCCAAATTAATCGTGATCCTGATCGCGGCAGCCAGCCTGTGGTTGTGGCTCAAGGGCACGGCCTGGGGGCAACCGTACGCGTTTCAATCCGATGAATGGCGCTTTCTATCGCGTGTGGTCGACAACCCCGCTGTGCCAATTTGGACGATCTACGGTCGTTGGCCCATTTACACGCAACGCTTGGCGGCGGCGCTGACCGGCCTGCCCACCACCGATTTGTTGCTAGCCCGCACCACAGCCGCGCTGATCAGCGTCGCCGGCCTGCTGGCTACCGCCCTGGCAACCGCTCAGATTGCCGGTTGGAAAGCCGCGGCGCTGGCTGCGGCGCTGTTAGCCGGTGCGCCATTAGTCGTGCAAACCGCCAATTTTTTTATCACCGATGTGTGGCTCTATGCGGGTGTAGCCGCAGCCATTTGGCTCAGCCTGCGGCAAGCCATGCACGGGCAGTGGCGGACTGCGCTGGCACTGGGCCTGGTCTGGGGCATGGCCATCGGCAGCAAGCTGAGTGGACTATTTTTATTTCCAGCAATCATCTGGGCTTTTTGGATCGGTCCGTCGCGACATCGCTGGCGCAAACTGGCCGTGGCAGTGGCACTGGCCGCGCTCGTCGGATTGGCGGGCCAACCGACCTTGCTCGTAAATGGTTTGAATGCCTATTTGAAACAAGGCGAATTGCTCACCCATCTTAACGTCGCCGCCGGTCTCATTCGCCCGTCGTATACACTCCAATTTGTCGACACCCCAACATGGACTTATTACATTTCACCGGTGTTATGGTGGGGGGCTGGTCCGCTGCTGACGATACTCGGCTTGACCGGAATAGCGGGCGGGCTATTAGTCTGCGTCCGACACTTTCGCTCGGTGCTCGCCCGCAACCAGCCAGTCGCCTTGCACCTGATCTGGTTGAGCGCCTTTGGGGCCATCTATCTGATGTCCGCCGGACAGTTTTCCAAATATACGCGCTATGCTTTGCCGCTCTTGCCGTCGCTGGCCATTGGCGCCAGTTGGCTGGTAATGCGCGCCACTCAGCGCCTATCAAACACCCCGGCAACGATCAGTCTGCTGATACTGGGAGCAGTGGCACTGCTGCCTGGCCTGTTCTTTGCGCGCGTTCACCAGCAGCTTGACACACGTTTACAGGCCGCGCTTTGGATCGGCGATCACGTCCCCGCCAATGCGGCGATTTGTCATGAACCCGATGTGGGCTATGCCGTGCCCCCGATCGGCCTGGGCGGCCCGGCGTACGCGTCAACCGCTCAGCGCAACTACCGCAGCGTATTGTTGAATTGGGGGGCGCTGTATGCCGCCAGCGATTTTTTGCGCCAGACTCAGCCGCAGCCCGTCATAGACACGCCCGAGCAACAACCTTTGCGCATCGACGCACAACAAACAGCCCAGATTGAGGCGTGGCTGGCCGCGTGTGACTGGCTCGTCGTCAGTGATCGTTTTGCCGATCAATTCTTGCCGCTAGCCGATATTTGGCCCGCCATCGGCGGCTTCTACCGCGAATTGTTGGGCAATCACCGATCGGATTTTCATCTGGTCGCCGAATTTCGCAGCCTGCCCGGTTGGCAGGATTTTACCATAGATGATCGCTCTGCCGAGCTTACTTTTCGCTCCTTCGATCATCCCACTATCTGGATTTTCAAGCGGTGATAAGTAACGTGAAACTCATTGTCCAAATTCCTGCTTACAACGAAGAAGCCAGCATTGCGCAAGTCATCCGCGATGTGCCGCGTGTCTTACCCGGCTTTGATGTGATCGAAGTGCTGGTCATCGACGACGGCTCGCGCGATCGCACCGTAGTCGAAGCGCAAGCCGCCGGGGCCGATCACATCGTGTCGCTGGGGCGCAATCGCGGCCTAGCCTATGCCTTTCAGGCCGGGCTGGATGCCTGCCTGCGCCAGGGGGCCGATGTCATCGTCAACACCGACGGTGATCATCAATACCCCGGCGAATACATTGCCGCTTTGGTCAAGCCCATTCTGGCTCAAGAGGCCGATCTGGTGATCGGCGACCGGCAGATCGATCAAGTCAAGCACTTTTCCCCGCAAAAACGCTTGCTGGAGCGCTTCGGCAGTTGGATCGTGCGGATGGCCAGCGGCACCACTGTGCCCGATGCCCCCAGCGGCTTCCGGGCCTACAGCCGCGAGGCCGCCCTGCGGTTGTTTGTCACGTCCGATTTTTCGTACACGCTCGACAATCTCATTCAGGCGGGCAAGCGCGGCTTACGCGTCGCGCATCTGCCCATCACCACCAATCCCACGCGCCCGTCGAAACTGCATCGCGGCAGTTGGCACTTTGTTAAGCGGCAGGGCGCGACCATCGTGCGCGCCTATGCCACGTACGAGCCGCTCAAGACATTCTTTTATTTATCACTGCCGTTTCTGGGCCTGGCCGCGATTCTGTTTGCGCGATTGATAATCATCTTCATCAACAACGACTTTGCCTTGCCCGGCAATTTGCAGTCGTTGATCGTCGCCGTCATGGCCTTAATCGTTGGCTTTCTGGTGATGATCTTTGGCCTGCTGGCCGATCGCATCGGCGAAAGTCGCCGCCTGATGGAAGAGATTTTGTATCGCCTACGGCGCGATGAGGCTGCACCCACCGATCGAGCCACGCCACCCGATCGGCCCGCCGACGACCCAGCGGAGGCTTGATTCAGACCACATTCAGACCTGCGGGCCGATGTCGATGCGCTATAATTGCCCCGCATAGCCACACGTATCTAATTTGGGGGAACTGAACATGACAGTGTTTATTACGGGCGGAGCAGGCTTCATCGGCTGCAATCTGGCCGATCATCATTTGCGGCGCGGCGAAGACGTGATCATCTTCGACAATCTCTCGCGGCGCGGCACCGCGTCTAATCTGGCCTGGTTGCAACAGAATCACGGCGAGCGCGTCTCGTTTGTAAAGGGCGACATCCGCGACTTTGACGCGCTGCGGGCCGCCTTGCCCGCCGGGGTCGATCGGGTATACCACATGGCCGGGCAAGTGGCGGTGACGACGTCCGTGGTCAATCCGCGCGAAGACTTCGAGATCAACGCACTGGGCACGTTCAACGTGCTGGAAGCCGTGCGCGCCAATGCGCCCGCCGCGATCTTGTTCTACGCTTCGACCAACAAAGTCTATGGCGGCATGGAAGATATTGTGATCGTGGAAGGTGAACAGCGCTATGGCTATCGCGATTTGCCGCAAGGCATTCCCGAAGATCGCCTGCTGGATTTCCACTCGCCGTATGGCTGTTCCAAAGGCACCGGCGATCAATACGTGCGCGATTATGCCCGCATTTATGGCCTAAAAACCGTGGTCTTTCGGCAGTCGTGCATTTACGGGCTGCGCCAGTTTGGCGTGGAAGATCAAGGTTGGATCGCCCACTTCTGCATCGCCGCGCGCCTGGGTCGCCCCATCTCGATCTACGGCAACGGCAAGCAGGTGCGCGACGTGTTGTGGATCGATGATCTGGTGGCGGCTTATCACGCCGCCGCTGAGCACATCGACGTGGCCGCCGGGCAAATCTACAATATCGGTGGCGGGGCTGACATCACCATGTCGATCTGGACGGAGTTTGGCGCACTGCTCAGCGAACTGGCGGGGCATGATATTCCCGTGACCTATGGCGATTGGCGGCCCGGCGATCAGCCGGTCTACATCAGCGACATTCGTAAAGCCGCGCATGACTTGGGCTGGACACCGCGGGTGTCCATGCGGGACGGTGTGACGCGCCTGTGGAACTGGATCGATGCTAACCCGCATCTGTTTGGCTAACGAGGTCTTGCTTTGACGCCTGCTGTTCGCTTCGATCGAGTCTCCAAAAAATTCCGCCTGGATTTCAACCGGCCGCGCAGTCTGCAAGAGATGTTTGTGCAGCGGCGCATCCGCGCCGAAGCCGATTACTTTTGGGCGCTGCATGACATCTCCTTCACGATTGAACCCGGCGAACACGTCGGCTTAATCGGCACCAACGGTTCCGGCAAGAGCACGCTGCTGAAGTTGATCAGTCGCGTCATCCAACCCACCAGCGGCACACTTTCCACGCACGGGCGGGTGGCTGGCCTGCTGGAATTGGGCACGGGCTTCCACCCCGATCTGACCGGACGGGAAAATATCTTTCTAAACGCCTCAATTTTAGGCATTTCACGCACAGCCATTGCGCGGCAGTTGGACGACATCATCGACTTTGCCGACATCGGACAATTCATCGATGTGCCGGTGCGCAACTATTCATCCGGCATGGTGGTGCGCCTGGGCTTTGCCATCACCACCGCCTTGCAGCCGGAAGTGCTGCTGATCGATGAAGTGCTGGCCGTCGGCGATCAGAATTTTCAGCGCAAGTGCATCACGCGATTGGAAGACCTGCAAACGCAGGGCGTGACGCTGTTGCTGGTCTCACATGGACTAGGCCAAATTCGCGAGTTGTGCGATCGCGCGATCTGGATCTCACAAGGCACGCTCAAAGCAGACGGCGACACCGATCTGGTGGCAGGTGAATACACCAATTCCCAGATCATGCTCGAAAAGAAACTGACTGTGGCAGAAACGACTCAAAATCGCTTTGGCACGCGGCAGGCCGAAATTACGCGGGTGGAACTCTTGCGCGCCGATGGCACGGTGCCGGTGTACTTTCGAGCCGGCGAGACTTTCCGGCTGCGCATGTATTACCGCGCGCCCGAGCGCATCGAGCAACCCACGTTCGGTCTGGCGTTCTATCGCCGCGACGGCGTCCACGTCAATGGTCCCAATTCCGTGCGAGAAGGCTACGAAATTCCCTATCTGGAGGGAACTGGTTGTGTCGAATACCAGATCGAACAGTTGCCGTTGAATCCGGGGCGCTATGAATTGACGGTCGCAATCTACAATACCGATTCAACGGTGGCCATCGATCATCATCACCGGCTGTATCCGTTTGAAGTTCGATCGCAAACGGACTGGAACGAAGAAGGCGTCGTGCATATCCCGGCGCGCTGGCAACACCGCGCGGATCGGACAGGCTGACGGATGTCCACCGCCATCAATGTGCCACTGTTGCTGGCGCTTGGCGTCAGCGGCAGCGCGGCGCTGCTGGCGTCGTTGCGCCTGTGGGCCGCGCCGCGCCCGGCGGACGCAGAAAAACCGATCGATTGGCCGCTGGCCGTTTTTTTGTCGGTTGTCGGCCTAACGATCTTCGCCGGTTGGTTAAGCGTCATCCTCGTATCGATCAATCTTTTCTCCGCCTGGTTGATCGCACTGGCCTGGCTGATGGCCGCTGCGCTTATCCTCTGGAAAAAACGGTCCACCCGCCTCCGATCGTTCACGGCGGCCACCCGGTACGAGTTGGCGCTAGGCGTGTTGTTGCTAGGCAGCGCCATCGTGTACTTTCGGCCGCACGAATATGTGCTGGGCGGCAGTGATGCGGGCACGTACATGAACATCGCAGTGACCGCCGCGCACACCGGCCACTTCATCGTGCAGGATGAGTGGTCGGCCTTCTTACGCACCGCGCCTGACGTGACCCTGCGCCGGCAGCCGGCGCATTATTTGACGCGCTATCTGCAATTCGTCGGATACTACCTCGACGACGACGACCCGTCGCGCGTGATTCCGCAGTTCTTTCCCTTTCATCCGCTGCTGCTGGCACTGGGCGTCAGTGTGGGAGGCGTGTCGGGCGGCTTACTGGTGACGCCGCTGTGGGGCGTGTTAAGTCTAGCCGCCGTGTATTTTGTGACGCGCCAGTTGTTCGGCGCGCCGCTGGCGCTGCTGGCCGCCGCGCTGCTGGCCGTGACGCCCACGCACATCTACTTCGCGCGCTACCCTACGACCGAGCCATTGACTCTGTTGTTGGTCTTCAGCGCACTGCTGGCCTTTCAGAGATTGTGGGACGATCGTACCGCAGGCCCGCTGTGGGGGGTGTTTGGCGGAGCGGCGCTGGGCGCGGCGCTGCTCACTCGCATCGATCTGCCGGTCGTGTTAATCTTGTTCGTAGCCGCCCTGATCGTGGTACGGGTGAATCGACAGTGGTCGCGCGGCTGGACGTGGTTCGCACTGATGCTGACGGTCTTTAGCGTGCATCTTGGCCTGGATGTGGTGTTGATCAACTGGCCGTATTTCTGGAACACCTATGGCGTACTGCGCACCTTAGCTGATGCGCCCACTTTGATGATCGCCGGTGCGGCAGGCGGAGGTGGTGTGCTGGTGCTTAGTGTCATCGCGTGGCGACAGCGCAAGCGCTGGGCGTCGCGCGCACCTGGCGCCGCATCGCCGCTTATTCGACGGGGCCTGGCCATAGCGGTAATTGCCCTGAGCGTTTACGCCTATTTTCTACGCCCCGTGCTGGAGCCAATCCGCATGGTGACCAGTTGGCCGGGCAACGTGCAATATCCCATTTTGGACGGACAAAACTGGGTACGCATCGGCTGGTATATTACACCGCTGGGTACACTGCTTGCGACGCTGGGGCTGGCCTGGCTGGCGCGCCGCGCCGACCTGCGACGCTTGGGCCTGTTTTTAGCGGTCGGTGTGCTGACGACCATTCAATACGTGTATAACATCTTCAACACACCCTATCACATTTACACGATGCGGCGCTATGTGCCTATCGTGCTGCCGGTGTTGATGATCTTCAGCGCCGTAACCCTGGGCGCGCTGTGGCGCGCGCGCCGCAGTTGGACTCGCTATGTGGCGGGCGCGCTAGCCGGGCTGTTGATCGCGGGCCTAATCTATCAAGCGCGCTTTGTGCTGCCGATGCGCGAATTTTACAGCGCGGCCGATCAGCTGGCTGCGCTGAATGCGCGGTTGTTGCCCGACTCGATCGTGATCATGAGCGAACCCGCCGAGTCGGCATTAGCAGATAATTTCGGCGTACCGCTGCGTTTCACGTTCAATCATGACGTGGCCACGATCCGCACTGATGACGCCGCCGCACGCGAATTTCTCGATCGATTACTTGCTCGCGCGGCAGCCGAAGCACGTCCCGTGCACCTCATTGCCATCAACCCGATCGCGCCAGCGGTGCGAGCGAGTTTGCAATTACAACCGCGTGACCTGTTCGAAATCCGGTTACGGGCGCTGCAAAGCACTTTCTATGACTATCCATCCGTTGACCAGCCAGCCTATTACGGCTGGGAAATTTACGACGTCATCGGGCCGCGAACCGCCCTCAGTGTGACGCAGCCCATCACCATCGATCTTGGTACGCTGGACACCGCGTTCATCCGCGCGGGCTTCTACGGCAAAGAGACCTTGCCCGATGGCGCGTCGGCACGCTGGGTGCAGGCCGACGCCAGCATCGACCTGCCTGTGGCCGCGACCGGGCCACTATCGATCGCCGTACGTGCTTTGACCTTCTGGCCTGCCACAGTGCCCACCTCGCCCGTCAGTGTCTGGCTGGACGGTCAATCAATCGGCGAGTTCACACCAGGTGAGGCCTGGCAGACCTTTTCATTCAGCGGAACGGCCCACCCCGTCAATGGCACATCTCTGCTTAGTTTCAAGGCCGCGACATTTAACCCTCAGCAACTGCACCTCAGCGCCGACAATCGCGATTTGGGTTTCATGCTCGACAGAATCAGCGTCCAGCCATAAATTATTCACCTCCCATTGTTGTCGAAACATTGGGGTTGTGTTGGTTTTTCGTGCCAAACAGGCCAAAGGGACTATTGACCTATTGTCCTATGCCTGCTCGTTGGTTAGACTTAATGCATAATCTACACAAGCTAATGCATTAGCATACATCTCTCGTGGCGGGCAAATTCAGATGCACAGCCCTCGGGGGGAGGCAAAGAAATGAATCACACAACACGTTTAACCATTCGTCTCAGCCTGACCAGCCTCGTGCTGGCAGCTGTGCTTATCGGCACTCTGGGCGGCGGCAGCCGCGTAGCGAACGCCCAACGCGGTACTGGCGTGGTACGCGTTTCCCCGAACGGCCAAAACATCAACACCTGCGGCTCGGCCGAACTGCCCTGCAAGACCCTGGCGTATGGCGTTAAGCGCGCTTACACCACTGATACCGTGCTCGTGGCGCAAGGCGTATATACGTTTGACGCGACAACCACCCCGCCGATCCCGTGCTCAGACTCAGGCATCACCAGTGCGGTCCTGTGTGTCAATGGCAAAAGCCTGACCATCCTGGGCGGTTACTCCGGCTCCGATTGGACCACGTCTAATCCGGCGCGTTATCCCACGATCATTGACGGGCAAAACGCCTACCGCGGCGTCTCGTTTCAGAACGGCACTTACCGCTTGGAAGGCTTCACCATTCAAAATGGCCGCGCTCAAGGCGCTGGCAGCGGCAGTTCCTATCAGATCGACGCCTACGGCGCCGGCCTGATCGCGACGCTCTCGCCGGTCACGCTGCGCAACCTGGTATTCAAGAACAATCAGGCCCAGGGCGGCAACACCAATCAAGACGCTGGCGGGTGCGCGGTGGGCGGGGCGATTTCGCTGTTAAACTATAACGCCAGCCAACCGTACAACAACACACTGGAGAATATCCAGTTTGACAGCAATCTGGCACAAGGCGGTACAGGTGTCCAGCGCGGCGGCAATGCAATCGGCGGCGCAGTACATACCTACAGCGTCATCGTCACGGGCAACAATCTGACGTTCACCAACAACATCGCCAGTTCCGGCTCGTCCAATGGCAGCGGCGAATCGCCCAGCTATTTATACGCCGACGCGCAGGGCGCCGCCGGGGCATTCTATATCGACAGCGTGATTGATTTTCAGAATGTTACTGCCACCAACAACCAGACACTGGGTGGCGATGCCCCCAACGGCATGGGTGGCGGGGCATTTGGCGGGGCGTTTTATCTTGAGCATGTGACGATGACCCTGCGCGACTCAGTAGTGCGCGACAATCTGGCTCAGGCCGGTGACGGCAAGAATGCAACCGGCGGCGGCAGCTTAGCCGAAGGCGGCGGCATCCAGTCCGACGATTCAGCCATCACTCTGAATACCGTGTCCGTTATTCACAACATCGCCCGCGGCGGCAACGGCACCGTTTATCGCGGTCCGGCAGGCGGCGGTGGTGTGGCTGTTACGGGCATCGAGCGGCACGACGCGCTGGGCACAATCTCCAATAGTATCATCGCGGACAACCGCGTGGAGCAAGGCACTTCCGGGCAGCTGTGGGGCGGCGGCGGCGGCGGTCTCTGGCTGCAAGGCATGACGGTCAACGTGTTGCACTCCACTATTGCGCGCAACTGGGTGGCTACCAGCCTCGTAGGGTCGGGTGCGCTGGTCATTGGCCCGTACGCCACAGTGCCCGGTGCCACTGTCAACCTCCAATACAACATCTTCGCCAACCACACTACCGGCAACGGGGCACTGTATGTGCAGTCTGGTTCTACCGCCAATCTGACGCGCGGCCTGTGGAGCGAGAATGCACTAAACACCAACGCGGCGGGGTATCAGCCTGGCATCATCAACGGCCTGAGCACAATGGTTAGCGGTCTGGCTAAGTTCGTGTCGCCGGGCTCGCCCAACTATGACTATCACATCCAGGGCACGTCTGATGCGCGAAATAATGCCACCGGCAGCGCGAACCTGGTTGATGTCGACTATGAGTCGCGTCTGGTCTTCGCCCCCGCCGACATCGGTGCAGACGAGTATGTGCCCTTCGTCCTGGCCGTGGCGCCTTCCGGTGACGGTCAACTGTACGTGACCTGGGAAACATCCGACCTGATTGCGACTAGCGCGCATCACTATATCGTTACGGTTACGCCGGAAGCCGGAGCCACCCCGCCCAACGGCGGCACGACCCTCAACGCATCCGGTTCGTACCTGGTTCTGACGGGCCTGACCAACGGCAAGACATATAGCGTCAAGATTCAGGCCTACACCTCAAGCAACACGCTCATCGACAGTTCCAATGTCCTGACGGCCAAGCCGCTGGAACAGCGAATCGTGTTGCCCACGGTTATGCGCTAAAACCCTCCGCCGCCATTGATGCGGCCACCGCTTCAAAATTGCAGCGGGCACAGCGGCAGATTCTTCAGCGCTGTGCCCGCGTTGCTTGCTCCGCATCGTCTCACCTTGCCAAAGTAGTGTAAAATAGTGGCCGGCTTTGGTCGATTACTCGACTTCATAAGAAGAACTCCATGCCTACACTCAATAATTTGCTTAAGCGTTCCACGCCTGCCGAGCGGCCACTGTGGCCCGGCGAGCCTCCCCACGCGCCCACGCGCGAGGAGGCCGAGGCCTTCATTAAGGCGCAGGCCTTCTGGTATCACCGCATCTACTTGGGCAACGGCCTGTACACCCTGCCCGAGACGGCTTATCACGAACTGGTCTGGCAACGTTTCTGCCCCGCCTTCCCCGCCAATCTGCGCGGCGCGCGGGTGCTGGACATCGGCTCTAATGCGGGCTTCTTTTCGCTGCAAGCCAAACTGTTGGGCGCGGGCCGCGTGCTGGGCATCGAATTGATCGATATGTATTTGCAGCAGGCCGACACCATCAAACATTGGTGGGGCTTGGACGACATCGAGAACCGGGCCGGTGAGGCGCAGGGGATCGATCGGTTGGACGAGAGATTTGAGTTGGTGGTCTGCGCGGGCATTTTGTACCACCTTAAAAATCCACTGCACGTGCTGGAACAGATCGGGCGCGTGTGCACCGACGCGGTCTTGATCGAGACCGAATGCATTCCGGCTGATCCGCGCAACGTGGTGGTGCGCCAGGGGCCGCGCGGCCAGGCACAGTTAACGCCCACCACCAAAGGCATCATGAAGTTGATCGAGGCCGATGAACTGGACGGCGACGGTTCCAACTGGTGGGTGCCGGACGCCGAATGTGTGATGGGCATGTTGCGCATCGCGGGCTTTACACAGTTCTCCACGCCGATCTATCAGATGCCCAATCGGCTGGTGTTAGCCGCCAGCAAACGCCGCAAGTCATTGCTGACGCTAACGGCCGTAAAATAAGTCATGACCAAACTCTTGATGCCCTACGATCTCTACGAGCGCCACCACGTGGTGGGTAAGTTGCTGCGCGAACACGGCGCGCAGACGGTGTTGGACGTGGGCGGCAACCTGGGCGTGTTGAAGCAATTCGTAGACGCCGACATTGTGACGCTCAACGTCGGCGAGAATGCCGATCTGTATTACGATGGCCGCACGATTCCCTTTGAAGCCGATCGCTTTGAGGCCGTGGCCTCGCTGGATACGCTGGAGCACATCCCCACGCCCGACCGGCCCGGCTTCCTACAAGAGTGCGTGCGCGTCACCCAACGGTATCTGATTATCTCCGCGCCGTACGGTAGCGACGAGCATCGCGCCTACGAGCAGAAACTGGACGCACTGTACACGCGCACCTTCGGCGCCATTCACACTTATCTCAACGAGCACGTGCGCTATGGCATTCCCAATTTGCAGGACATTCACAACTTGATCGCGCCGTTGCCGCTGAAGAACGTGACCCTATATTTCGCGGGCGACTTCGTGTGGCAGTGCCGCAACTTGGAACGTCTGATCACGCAGCAAGGCAATCGCTGGATCAAGCGCTATGTTGATTGGAATTCAAAAGCGCTGTTTCATCCCATCCGCTTGACCACGCAGCCCTATGATCGCGCCAACCGCTTCTATCTCTACGCCGAAAAGCAGGCTTAATGCAGGCTAGCCTTATCATCCCCGTCTGGAAAGGCGAGTCCGTCATCGCCGCCTGTCTGGAAGCCGCGCTCGCGCATTCGGGCGATCGGCTCCTGGAAATCATCTGCGTCGATAACGCCTCGCCGGATCAATCAGCGGCCATCATCACGCAGCGGTTTCCGCACGTCCGATTGATCTCCCAGCCGATCAATCTCGGCTTTGCGGGCGGCGTCAACGCCGGACTACGCGCCGCGCGCGGTGATGTGGGCGTGTTGCTCAATCAGGACTGTCTAGTAAAGGCGGGCTGGCTGGACGCGCTGCTTGATGCCTTGGACGCGCACCCTGAATTTGGCATTGCGGGCTGCACCCTCTTCAACGCCGACGGCTCGCTC
This sequence comes from Thermoflexales bacterium, assembly GCA_017999195.1. Classification (GTDB taxonomy): domain Bacteria; phylum Chloroflexota; class Anaerolineae; order Fen-1058; family Fen-1058; genus JAGOBP01. The sequence continues at coordinate 168 of JAGOBP010000054.1, read as the reverse complement.
AATCACGCGGGCGCGCAGCTGCGCACGCCCATCGCGCTGGGGCAGCATCTGCTCGATCGGGCGGGCGACGAGCCACGCATAGTGGATTATGTGACCGGCGCGGCCATGGCCATCCGCCGGTCCACCTGGGACACGATCGGTTTTCTCGACGACGGGTTTTATCCCGCC
>JAGOBP010000531.1 GCA_017999195.1 Thermoflexales bacterium | reverse complement strand
GAAAGCTCCCGAACGCCTGGGAGTAGATATACATCTGCAGCGTCCGCGTCGCATTGGCGGGTCCACCTCCCGTCAGCAGATAGGGCAGTTCAAAGACCTGCCAGCTTGCGATCAGGCTGGTGACGATGACAAAGAAGGTCGTGGGCGCGATGAGCGGCACGGTGATGTGTACGGTGCGCTGAAGCCCTGTTGCGCCGTCAATCTGGGCCGCTTCGTAGTATTCATTCGGGATCCCCTGCAGACCAGCCAGATAGACCACCGCGTAGTAGCCCAGATGCTGCCACACGGAAATGGTGATAAGCGTGGGCATGGCCATCTGTCTGTCGGCCAACCACTGCGGCTGCGGCACATGCAGAAGCTGCAGCGCATAGTTCAACAAGCCGCCCTGAGGATTGAGGATCCATTGCCAGATCATCGCCACCGACACGACCAGGGTGATCGAGGGCAGAAAGAAAGCGGTCCTAAAGAGGGTCCGTCCGCGAATCGGCTGATTCAGCAACACCGCGATGATGAACGAAAACACGGTCACCAGAAACACGTTGCTGGCCGCGAAAAAAAGCGTATTGCCGAGCGTGGTGAAAAACAGGTCGTCATCGAGCAGGCGCTCGACGTTGGCCAGCCCCACGAACTCGGGTGGGCGCAGGATGCTCCAGTTCATGAACGACATCGCCAGCGACGCCAGAATCGGGCCCAGGCTGAAGACCAGGAACGCAAGCAGGTTGAGGCCGATGAAGAGGTAACCCCACTTCCATTCCGAGCGGCGTAATCCGCCGGCGCGTTTTTGGGCGGATCGGTTCATGGCAGTGGTCATGGTTTCCAACGAGATCGATCTTGTCGATTGTTCCGGAGTTCGATCGGGAGGGCAACCCACCCCTGGGGCGGGGGTGGGTTGCAATTTACCGTATTGGACGCGCCGCGCGCCTTCTGCCCGAACCGGCGCTACTTGATCTCCTTCAGGAGTTTGTCGGTGGCGGCCGCGATCGCATCGGCGCTCTTCTGGGCCGAAGTGTTGCACTCCGCCGTCCTGTCGAGTTCCGTGCTGAAGATGGTCGGATACTCGCCGATGGGGGCGTATTGCACCACCGTGCCGAACTTCTGGAAGCCGTCGGTGACGATTTTCTTCCACTTATCGACCAGCGCGACCGTCGCGCCCTGCGGGGCGTTGTACTTCAGCACATGATCAAGCTGAATCAGCGGGTTGCCATCCTTGTAAGTGGCGGCCTCGCGATTGGCGTCTTCATCGCCGACGAGGTGGCGGATCAACTCCCACGCGATCTCGGGCTTCTTCGAACGCGACGGGATGCCATAGCTTGTGCCGCCCGCACGCACAAAACGCCCGTTCGGGCCGGCGGGATACAGCTCGAGGCCAGTCTCGAACTTGTCGGCGATGATCTTCAGCGAGTTGGTTACGTTCTGCGACAGGATGAAGTCCATCGCGGCCTTGCCGCCTTCAAACAACTGGACCGCGCCGGACTGAAGCTGTTTGCGGACGGCGGGCGCCGGCGCGCAGCGTGTCTTGCCGCACCAGGTCGAGAGCATGAAGTCGAGGGCGGCCACGCCGCCGGGCTGATTGATCAGGCACTGGGTCCGCGCGGCGTTGTAGTGCTCTCCGCCGAAGCTGCGGATCAAACCCCAGGTGCTGGGCATGAAGTCGGTCTGCCAGCCATTCCATCCCCACTGATCGGGCTGGCCGCTTCCAGTCGTGTCCTTGGTCAGGGCGACGGCCGCATCGCGCAAGTCGTTCCACGTCCATGTATCGTTGGGCGGCTTGATACCGGCCTTGTCAAACATGGTCTTGTTGTAGCGCATCATCAAGACCGCAAACCCGACCGGCAGGGCAAACAACTCGCCCTTCCACGAATTGTCGCGGCGGAAAATGTCAATCGGGTATTTGCTCGCGTCGCCGATAAGGGGTCTGCTCTTCAGCAGCGGCTCAATCGATAGCAAGGCCCCCTGGCGCGCAAAGTTCGTGACGATGGACTCGTGCATGTAGACCATGTCGGGCGAGTCGCCGGCGCCGATCTGAGCCATCATCTTGTCCGCGATGGGCCCCAGACCCGGCGTGATCTCGATCTTGAGATTCATCTTCGGGTAGTTCTTGGCGAACCACGCTTCGACGGCGGGGCGCCGAGACTCGCTCTCGCTGATGGTGTGGAACCAGAACGTGTCACCCCCGGCAATGACTGCTGGAGCGGTGGGCGCGACCGGCTTGGGCGCATCGGTGGCCTTCGCTGGCGCGCTGGTTGGCGCCGCTGGCGCGCTTGCCGCACCCCCACATGCCGCGAGCGCGACGCTCGTCCCAACCGCGCTGGCCCCCAGGCGCAAAAACCGTCGCCGACTGATCTGCTGCTTCATGGCAATTCCTCCGTTGGTTGATCTGACTTGGGTGGGTGATTGAACATCTTGGGCGCCCCGTCATGAGCATGGGCCGGTCCGTGCGAGTTCGTTCAATATACCCAAATGTATCATTGAGTATACTGAATGTCAAGACTGGGTATTCCGAAAGCGCCGATTCTGAGTTTTATAATGGGCGTAGCGCCGGGATTCAATCATGACAATATCCGCATCAACCTATCAGCAGCAGGCCTATTCCTACGTCAAGGACAGGATCTTGTCGTTGGCCTACAAGCCGGGGCAGTATCTGACCGACGCGACGGTGGCGGGAGAAGTCGGAATCAGCCGCACGCCGGTGCGCGAGGCGTTTCAGCGTCTTGAAAACGAAGGTCTGCTGGTCAACGAGGCGCGCAAGGGGTGGCGGGTCTATGTCCTGTCCCTGGCTGATATCCAGGATATCTTCGAAATCAAGATCTCCATCGAGGGCACGACGGCGCGCAAGGCCGCTGCTTGCGCCAACCCGGAGTTGCGGCGCGCGCTGAAGCAGGCCATCAAGGCGATGCGCGCCGCCGCCGACGCCGGCGATTCGGATGCGTGGATGACGGCGGACTTCCGGCTGCACGATGTGATTTTCAATATGGCCGGAAACGAACGGGCGCGGCGGATTGTGGCCAATCTGAACGATCAGTGGCATCGCATCCGGCAAGGATATGTGGCGCTTCAGACCCGGATTCAACTTTCAACCGAGGAACACGAGGCCTTTGTCGAGAGCATCCTGGCTGGAAACGGCGAGGTGGCGGAACGGCAGATACGGGAGCACCTTGGCAAGGTCTGCGCCGCGGTGACAACGCTGGTGGAGCGGGTGATGCTGCCCTTTGCCGACAATGGCGTTTAGCCAGCGCGGCCGGCACGACTGGAATCTGTCCACTGATTTCGCAGATTTACGCTGATATTGCCGACCCATCGGCGGGAATCTGCGTCATCTGTGGACGCGGAGCGGCAGGGGGTAGCATCAACCGCATGCGATCTCCGTCATATGTTCTCCTCGCCTGCGCGATGCTGCTCTCAGCCTGCGCCGCCCAACCGACCCCCAGCCCCCAAC
>JAGOBP010000053.1 GCA_017999195.1 Thermoflexales bacterium | reverse complement strand
CGACGGCATGGCGTGGGTGCGCAGCACCGACGACTTCGCTTACACGCCGGGCGAGATCAAGTTAGGCTCGCATCTGCCCCAGTACAACACCAAGACGCGCGGCTACGTGCAGTTCAACAGCCTGCCCGCCTTGTTGAGCAATGCGCCGGTACAGGTGATCACGGCATCTTTGGATGTAGAGCCGATTTTGCCCGCTGCCGCGATGCCGGTGTACAGCAATTCTAATCCCGATTGGGAACACAAAACGATCAAGCGCCACACGGAGTTGTATTACGTAGGCGCGTGCCCCGACGAGCCGGGCTGCAACAACATCGCCTTGTACGACAATCGGTTGACGAACACCGCCGTGTACAACTGGAACAACAGTCCGCTTGGCACATTGATCGGCGGCGCGTCGCAAGTGTTGATCGCCGGCCCGGCCAAGAAAGACGGCGCTGGCGAACATACCATCACCACGTGGGACGTCACCACCCAAATTCGCAACTGGTACACCACGTGGTATACCGATACGACTAATCGCCCCGGCCCCACGTTCATGCTCCGCTTCCGCGATCAAGATCAATGCCCATCCGATGCGCCGTACACGGCGGGCTTCAAGAACGGCATCTATTTCAACAACACACAAGACGTGCCCAAGTGCATCTGGTTCCAACTATCGCCGGGCAGCGTGCGCCTGCAGATCACTTACGACGAACTGCCACTGGCGTTGGGCGAGCATCCGCTCAACCAGCCCGGCGTTCCGAGTTATCTCGAAGAAGTCTTTGAAGACACGCAGCATCAATACAATCTGACGCCGGGCAGCGGTTTCCCGGCGTACTATTGGCGCGCGATCGCGATGCGCGGCAATCACGCGTTTGCGCCCGGCCTGCCGACGCGCGCCGGATTGAATTTGCTGCACGCCAGCGGCGGCGTGACGACGACGCTGGTCGGCGCGCCCACGCAAGGCCCCGATCAGACGGCTTTCATCCTCATCGACGATCACAACAACAGCAGCGGCGCCGCCACCGCTGATCTCAAAGCGCAGGTCACACCGTCAAACGAAAACGACTACGCCTCCGATCTGCAGCGCAACTATCGCATCGACTACGAGCTGGCCTCGCCGGTCTCATTGTCCTATGGCGTGTGGTTCACCACCACCAAAAATATGTTTTCCGATCAATTGATCGATCTGATCGAGTTCAGTTTGACGGCAGGCGACTCGCTGCTGGTCCGTGTCTCGACACCCTTGACGCTGAGCGCCGCGCTGGTGGAGCCGACCGGCAGCGCGCCCCTCGCCGAGGCCGTGATCGGCAACAACGACACGCGCGTCAGTCGCAACTTCCTGCCCGCGAACAACATCACGCGCACCATGGTCATCGGTTACGTGCCGACCAGCGGCGCGTGGGCGTTGGCGCTGATCAATCAAGGCCCGCCCATCATCTGCCAGCCCGGCAGTGATTGTGAACCCGGCGAAGCTGATCCCTACTATCCCACGATTTCTCTGCTCGTCTGCCCGCTCGGATCGATTCCCACCGCGAAGCACGGCTGTCAGCCGCTGAAGCTGCCCGATAACACCACACCGCCCTCGCGCCTCATGCCGATCGAGTCCGGGGGCAACCTGACGATCTACAGTGAAGGCAACTTCGTCGACTTCAGCGCTTCGGCGTGGTGCAGCATCAGCGAGACGCAGGGCGCGCCCGTCATCGGGCCGGACTCTGCGGGTCGCTACGCCTTCGTCGCGCAGGGATCGATCTGCCGATCGGGCGGCATACTCACTACCACGCCCGAGAGCGCCATCGGCCTCACGGTGCCCGTGTTCAATTTCAATCCCAACGACAAGCGCGGCCAGTTCCCGCCGACGTTCGTGTATGGTGATACGGGCTTGTGGCCGCTGCCTGCCGGTTTGCCGGATGGTGTGATTCGAATGGGCGGCAACGGCGATCTGCTGCCGGGCGTCAACACGCGCCGCAACATTCTGCCCTTCAATCAATATTGGATCAGCGCCACGACGCCCATCTCCGACGCCATCGTCACGGCGGACATGATGCTGCACGGGCGCGACTTGTTCACTGGACAAGTTACTGTCGAAGCGGCGCAGACCCCCATCGCTAAACAGTGGGACGTGCCATGGACGATGTACCCCAACCTGGCCGGCAACGTGCAGTTGTACAGCTTCGTGCCGTATCCGATCACGCAGAACACGCCTTTTGCCAATCCACTCAATCTGGCCAGCCTCGAACTGCGCATGTCGGAAAGCGTGACGCCCGATGGGCTGGTGCGCATTCTCGATTGGCAGCGCACGGCCGGCGGCCCGGTGTCCTATCAGTTCCGCGCGACGGGCGGCCTGCTTACCCAACCGATCGATCTGGGCGGCGCGTTGATGAAGCTGCAAGTGGTGATCCAGCCGCCGGGCATGGCGCGTCTGCCGGGCAACGAATCGAGCTGCAAATCGAACGATACACCCACTAGCTGTCTCGATCTGCGCCGCCTCGAATACGATTGGGCCAACGGCAGCGGCGAGAAACAAGTAAAACCGTGGCCGCTGCCCGACATGCACCTGGAAAGCGGCGCGGGCACGATCGCATTCAGCCGGCCCGGCCAGCTCAATATTTTCAGTATCGATCATCCCGCTGCGTTGAACAATTTCTCGCAGGCGTTCAGTTTCGACACCTGGGAAGCAACCGTTACAGTGGAGCAAGCCAAGTGTGTGGACAATGGCCCGATCGTGACGGTCGTCAAAGGCAAAGGCCACATCGCCTTGTCGGCCATCGGCGACGATGGCAGCAGCCCGCCGCCGTGGATCGATGTGGACTTCACGCTGTGTCAAACCAAGCTGCGTCAAGCGCAATTGACGTTCAAGATACCACCATCCGGCATCCCCGTCGGCAACACCGGCTTCGGCGTGTATCTCATCGGCGGCACCGTCACGATCGATCCCAACACCAGCGACGCCGAAATCTCATTGGATGTGGAGTTTCAATCGCTTGACGGCGCCACGTTCACCGAAGGCGCAGGCACGGTCACGATCAACACCGCCGGTTTATTCTCGCTGCAGGCCAGTGGCAAGATCGTCGGCGTGGTCAATGCCGACAGTGTCTTGCTGAAGGTCGCGTGGAATCCGCTGGACGTGCTCTTCGACGGCACCGTGTCATACAAGAGCCTGCTCTTCGGCAATGTGTATCTGCATAGCTGGCTCGGCCAGGGCTGGCAGCACAAATATTCGTGGTTGCCGGATGACAACGCCTTTCACTTTACCGGCTCCATCGAAGCGACGTTGAAGATTCCCAAGGGTGAAGTGATCAACAAGAAGTTCTTCAAGCTGCCGCCGTTTAGTTTCAGTCTGTCGGCGGAGGTGGCCTTTGGCGAATTCTGCACCAGCACGAACAACTGCGATCCCAAGTGGGGCATGTCGGCCACGGTCAAGTTCTTCGGTTACAAAGTCGGTGTGTATGTCGATAAGAGCGGACCCGATCTGATCCTGGGCAGCAGCAGTCACAAGTTGATCGATCAATTCGGCGGCGCGCTGCTCAAACCGATTGGATCTTCCGCGCCCACCGATGCCCCACCGCCGCCGGTATTTCCCGGCAATTTGCAGACCTATCTGCTGCCAGAGTTTGAATCACCCGCCAATAACTGGCCGGTCGAAAGTCCCTCAACCAGTTGCACCGGCACGAGCACATCCGTCATCACGTGCACGTTCGCGGTTGCCGCCGGAACCGGTCGGGCGTTGTGGGCCGCGCGCTGGCAGAACGGCGATCTCAACGCGCAGCTGATCAAGCCCGATAACACCGTGATCGATCCCGGTACCGCGTTATCGCACGGCGTGGTGATTTCATCAACCGACGAAGACGGGCAGCACCTCGCCACGTTCGTCGCCACACCCACAGTCGGTTCGACGATTATGAGCGGCAACTGGAAAGTGCGGCTGAGCAACATCGGTGTAGGCTTGCTGCCGGGCATCACCAACAACTACGCGCTGATGTTTGCCGCCGATCCACCGGCTCCCACGTTGAACTGGATCACGCCAGTGATCACCGGCACGACACCGGCTGGCAACGGGCTGATGAATTTGCAGTGGTCGATCACGCGCGGTGGCCAGCCGTTGGAGCCGGACGTGAAACTCGATCTGTTCTACGCGCCGCTGGCCGACAAGCCGATCACGCCGACGTTGATGAACGGCTTGATCGTTCGCACGAACTACACGGCGACGTTGAATAGTTATCAATGGGATACCAGGAGTCTGGCAGCGGGGGAATACGCGGTGGGCGCGCGCATCGATGATCACGCTAAAGGCAACGGGCATATCGTCGTGTGGGCGCCGGGCACGATCGTGATTACCGACACCACGCCGCCGCCTGTGCCCGTGATCGCCAATACGATTCCCGTCGTGTACGGCATGATCGTGATCTGGCAGCGCGACACGACCACGCCCGATCTGGCCGGTTATCAGATCGAGTATCGCATTCCGGCGCTGAACGCGAACGGCTACATTACAGCGACGCGCCGCCTACCGCCAAGCCTGGAAGACGACGATCCGTTGTATGAGCGCGCGCGGCTGGGCGGCCTGCTGTACAACATGACGACGCTGATCTGCGTGCGCGCGTACGATGCCACGGGCAACCTCAGCGGCTGCAATGTGTATGGCGCAGCGATGCCGGAAGGGCCAGCATCGCGTGTCGGAGGGCCGACCGGCGTGGTCGTGCTAGTGCAAGGCAGCGGTGCAGTGACTGTCACGTGGAATTCACCGGCGGGCAACATCAGCGGCCACCTGTTCGGCTATCGGCCCGCGCGCTGCCTGACGCCCGATCCGAAGCGCACAGCCAATGAAGGCCCGTCGCCGTTCGTGACAGGTCGCTTCAACACCGTTTCACTCACTGGCCTGACGGTCGGGCAGACTTACGAATTCACGATCCAGCCGTACGACGATCAATTCGATCTCGGCCCGGCAGTGACGATCAATGCCCTGTTGATCGATCCGCTCGACGCGAACGCCGACGGCCTGCCCGATCAATGGGCGGCGCTCTACGGTATCACGAATCCGACAGGCGACGCCGACGGCGACGGGCTGCTCAATCTGCGCGAATTCACCAATGGAGCGAATCCGCTGCACGCCGACAGTGACGGCGACGGCTTCTATGACGGCGAAGAGGCCGAGCGGGGCACAGACATCTGCGGACCGGGTCGTCCGCCTGCGCCCATCTCGCCGCGACTTACGCTGGCCGGTAACGCGACCATGCAATTCACTGGCGCAACCAACATGGGGCCGGGCACATCACAATCGTTGCTGATCTTTAACGATGGCAGCGGCGCGCTCAACTGGTTGGCTGAAGCCTCAGCGTCGTGGATCATGTTTGGCGATAACAACGGTGGAGACAGCGCCTTGCTTGATGTCAACGTCAACTTGTTGGGGCTGATACCGGGCACATACAACGGTGTGGTGACGATCACCAATCAATCGCTGGTTGCGCTCAAGCCGGATGCACTACTGCCGGAACAGGCAACGATCAAGATCAGTCTGCAAGTGCTGCCGAAGCAGCAGCATGAGTTGTATCTGCCGTTGATCAGGCGGTGATGGCAATCACGCTGGCTTCACGGCGTCTCGACATCCGCCACCGTTCCGTCCCGATAATAATTGCCGCTGATCGTGTGGTTGGCGAGATCGCCCTCACCGCGGATGGAGCTGTTCAGCGGCAGATAACACGCCGTAATGTGACAGCCCTGCGATTCAGCCGCGATTCGAATCGCGTGCACGAGCGAGCGCGCCCCTCAATTGTCGCGCGACAGCCTGTGGTCAGGCCCGGTTATTGGAAGAAGCCACAGCATTGGCAGGGACTCACCTGAATTGAAGAACTACTTTTCGATCGGCCAGGTTGGTTGGCGGGTTGAGTAAGCGATCGAGGACTTCTACCGACAGCACGCCGTCCTCCATTTCTTTGAATGTGAGGGTCGTCGTCTTGAATTTGAGATCGTAAGTTACCGCGAGTGGCTGGTTGAAATAGCAGACAACTTGATCACCCCAGTCACACTCACCTGAGTCGCACGTGGTGTAGGCGTGGAAGATCAGATAAGGATCACGGAAGGTCACATCGAGGCGCGTGATTTCGCCAGCCGCTGAATCCACGAGCCGCCAGCTCTTTTCAAGGCCGGGGATCACGGGATCGACGGGGGGCACGGAGCCGTCCGTGAAGCCACACACCGGAAACAGCACCAGCGGATCGCACGGCAGATTAAACACGGAGTCGCCGATCGCTGCCAGTTTCTCCGGGTAATCGTAGGTGATGATCTTCCCCCCGACCTCGATCTCGCCCCGGCGATGAATCGCGCGCCAGTAGCCGACGTGCATGACCTGTGTGTTCGCGGCAACCTCAAACGTTTCCGACTGGGTATCTTCCCAGGATTGAGCTGTGCGTTCACCGTACTTCGAGGTCAGCGAAGCGTCGATCTTGACGGCGGGCTGCCACCAGGCGACTTTGACTTCGCCGCCCACGCCAAATTTGCCCTCCAGTTCCCAGGATGTTTCGTGCGATACAGAGTATTTCAGGGTGCGAGATTGCGTTGTAAGTTCAGACAGGCCGCAGCGATTGTAGCCCTGATATTTGACGACGATGTTGCTGGCAGCGTCTGTCTCCCTCACCACGGGCGGATCATCCGTGCAGCCCGCCAGACCCAACATGGCGCACAATCCAAGCCAGAGCATTAGAATTCTCATCCGTGCAGACATGATCATCCTCCCCGGTCAGCAGTTACAACATTACGATTGAGATTTCAATACGGCCTATCTACTCATACCGACTGACTTATGGAAGTGAACGATCACCCAGCCCGCCTCGCGCCTTTCCAGAATCCATGTGCAGCGCAGGGGCATCTGAAACGGTTGATCACCCATCTGCGCCGCAAAGGCCCAACGGCTCGTCGCCCAGGCCAATCGCTCATCCTGCGAAAAGTGGATCGTCTCATCGCTGACCATGATGTGGATGTCATCCAGCGCAGCGTTCTGCGCCTGCATGGCTTGCTCCAGCGCGGTCCAGCCCACAAGCCAATCGTTAGCCCCGGCCCCGATCCAGACCAGATCAAAATCGTGCGCGACGGTGCCGGACAAGAGCGTCATATCTTTGCTCTCGACGGCGGTGATCCAATCTTCCAACGCGGCTTTCACGGCATCTTTCTCGGCGACAACATCGATGGTTGACATGACAGTTTTCTCCTTGCTGAATGGGATGGGAGTATTACAGCACATCTTCACCTGGAACGGGTATCTGTTTGGGATACAATCGCAGTTGGCTGATCGCGGGTGGGTATCTGGCTTCATTACATCACATTGTCATTTGGAATTGGTATCTGTTTGGGATACAATCGCGGATACAGTGTGGCATACGACAGCCACAGTGCGCGATCACGCACGTGATGAAGGGGGCGCGCATGGAGATCGATAACAGCACAGCCTCGTTTGGCTATTGGCTGCGGCGGCGGCGCAAGGCGCTCGATCTGACGCAGGAAGCGCTGGCGCAACAAGTCGGCTGCGCGGTGGTGACGATCAAAAAGATCGAAGCCGACGAGCGCCGTCCCTCGCGCCAGATCACCGAGCGTCTCGTTACCGTATTGGCGATTCCACCCGATGAGCGCGATCTATTCTTGCAGTGTGCGCGCGGGCAAATCTCAACCCTCCGACTGTCCCTCCCCACCCGACCGGTTGATCAACCGCAACGCCCGCCGACCAACTTGCCTGCCTCAACCACATCCTTCGTTGGACGCGAACCAGACCTCGCCGCGCTGACCGCGTTGTTGCAACGGGCTGAGGTGCGACTCGTGACGCTTACCGGGCCGGGCGGTGTCGGCAAAACCCGATTGGCCTTGCAGGCCTCGACGGCCCTACTTGACGACTACACCGCTGGCGCCTTCGTCGTCAACCTCGCACCCGTGATCGATCCCGCGCGTGTACCGGCTATGATCGCTGAGGCGCTGAACATCAAAGAAAGCGCCGATCAATCGATCGGTGAAACACTCCAACGCGATCTGCGCTCGAAGCGTCTGCTGCTCGTGTTGGACAACTTCGAGCACTTGCTTAACGCCGCACCTGTCGTTGCGGAGTTACTCGTGGCTGCACCTCAGTTGAAGATGCTCGTCACCAGCCGCGCCACGCTGCATCTTTCGGGCGAACATGAATTCGGCGTCGTCTCACTGCCAACACAAGTTGCCGTGAACTTGTTTGCGGCCCGCGCACAGGCCGTCAATCCGTCGTTCGTGCTTGACGACGAAGTAAGACCCATCGTCGCTGCGATCTGCGATAGGTTGGACGGGCTGCCGCTGGCGATCGAATTGGCCGCCGCCCGACTAAAAATGTATGCGCCGCGTGTGTTGCTGGACAAACTGGCTCAACGGCTACCGTTGCTCATCGGCGGCCCGCGCGATGCCCCGGCTCGTCATCAAACGTTGCGGCACACTTTGGATTGGAGTTACGATCTGCTCGACGACACTGAGCGCCAGTGGTTCACACGCTTGAGTGTCTTCACAGGCGGCTGGACCGAAGCCGCGGCCGAAGCCGTGTGCGCGGAACCAGCAGGCCAAGAAAACCGATCGGCTGGCGTGACCGGCGACGTGCTGCTCTCGCTGCTCGATCAGAGCCTCATTCAATCCATCGGTGATGGTGTTGAAGCGCGCTTCACGTTTTTGGAGACCATCCGCGAATATGCACTTGATCGTTTGAAAGCCAGCGGCGAAGTTGAGACCGTCCGGCAGCGGCATCTGGCGCACTTTCTCGCGTTCATCGAAGTCGCCGAGGAGCGGGTTTATCACATTGCAGAATTCGATCGTTGGTATAAACAGGTGATCGTGGAATTCGACAATCTGCGCGCGGCGCTGGCCTGGGCGCTGGAAGAAGGACACGCGGTCGAAGCGGGCGCGCGCATCGCCGGTGCGCTCACCATGTTCTGGTACAACCAGGGCCGTTTGAAGGAAGGCCGCCACTGGTTGGAAGTGGCTTTGAGGCATTTGCCAGACTCGGCCAGCAGCGCGATCCGCGCGAAGACGCTGCACGGTCTGGGTGCCTTCGCCTGGCAGCAGGGCGATTATGTGTTGGCGCAGACGTTGATGGAGGACAGCATCGCTTTGTGGCGAAAAGCAGGCGGCAGCCAGCATCCGCAAGAACTGCCGCTGGCGTTGCACTTCCTGGGGCATATCCGCTTCGAACAACGTGATTACGCGGCGGCGCGCGTGTTGTTCGGGGAAAGCTTGCTGCTGAATGAGCAGCTGGGCAGCGATCTGGAATCTGTCGAATTAGTTTCGGATGTGGGTCTGGTCGCCTGTCAATTCGGCGATTACGCCACCGCACAGCGGCAGTTTGAAAGGGCGCTGGCTTACTTCCGTGCCCATGATGTGAAGGAAGGTACGGCTATTAATTTGATCCGATTGGGCGATCTGGCGCGTTTGGCTCACGACTACGATCGGTCCGCGCCGTTGTACGAAGAGAGCCTGCGCTTGTGCCGTGAAACCCATTACACGCAAGAGGCGGCATATGCGCTGCTGAAATTGGGGCATGTGGCGCGGCAACGCCACGACGTCGACGCCGCACGCGCTTTATTTGAAGAATGCTTGACGCTGCAACGCGACAACGGCAACAAACAAGGCGTGATCGAAGCTGTGGCTGGATTAGCGGGACTGGCCGTGGATACCGATCAGTTCACTCGTGCCGCGCAACTGTTCGGCGCAGTGGAAGCGCTGATCGAGACGATGGGCGCGCCGTTGGCCCCGGCCGATCGGATGGAGTGGGAGCGCGATGTGGCACGGTTGCGAGCAGAACTCGATGGGCCAAGCGTGGCGGACCAATGGGACGCGGGGCAGGCGCTATCGTTGGAGGAGACGGTCGCACTTGCCTGGTCGTGGCTCGGGCAAGACAGCCTCGCTGGAACCAACGATTCTGCAACGGGGTCGGGATGAATAGGATGGCCGGCCAGCAGAGTGTCGCCGATGGACGTATTCACCTCATCGTCGCCGACGCGCCTTCGTCCACCACGGCAAAACCCACAAATACACCCCGGTGACGGCCATAATCAGCATCAACAACTGCTGAAGCATCTGTACGCTGGCGCCCGCCGGCAAATTGCGCGTCAAGAGCACCGTAATGATCAGTACGATGAATGGCAGAGCCAGCCAGCGGTGAAATTTTCGCATGTACTTATTCAGAAATTTGTTCACAAGTAGTTCCTTCTGTTTCTGTAGGATTAAACGCAGCGAGGGTATTAAGCCCAGACTACGAATGCTTACAACTGGAGCGGGTTTCCGGCGCAGAGTGGTTCGCCCTTACTCTGTCTCGGAAGAGCCAGCGATGATCGATTCGGCCGGCGCTGACTCCCAGCGTCCCAGCCCGTCGCGCGCAATGCGCCATAGTTCCAGCACGATCGGTACCAGCGAGGCGGCCCAGAACGCATAGGCCATGGCGTGCAAGGCAGGCTGCGCATCTCCGGCGAAGATGCTGGCCCAAAGCAGAACGCCACCCGCGTTGACGGTTATCAGGCTGAACCAGTTGCCGCCCAGCCGGGCCGGACGATCGGGCAGAAATAAGCGCGTGAACACGTACGGCACCAGCGCGTAACCGAATTGCAGCACCCAGCCGTAAACCAGCGCCTGCGGCGCGTTTTGCTCGATACCGGCGCCGGGAAAGCCAGGCACTTTGAGGATGATCAGTGGGGCGACCAACACGGGCGCGATGATCCACACGTAGCCGATGATCAGGTGCCAGAAGCCCGGCGACCACTTCCGGCGATCGGTCCACACCGGCTTGATCACATTCAGCAGGAGCCAGCCGGTTGCGCTGAGATGCAGCACAATGCCCGGCACCGAAAAGGCTTCGTTTTTCAGCCAGGGGCCGAGTACCAGCAGCAGTGCGCCCAGCGTCATCATCCAAAAGATCGGCTTGATGGAGCGCGGCCAGGCCAGGGGATGTCCTGTGAAGCCGGACGACAGATCAACCAGCAGTCCGGCAAAGACCAGCGACATGAAGCCCCAGTTGTTCGCGTGGATGTGGACCTCAATCGGTACCGCGATCTGTAACGTCGCGCCCCAGCCCAACCACAAGCCGGTGCCAATGATGATGCCCAGCAACAAATAGCTTAAACCGGCCAGGTAGAATCTGCGTCCAGTCCAGGTCGAAGTAGGCGTCGTTTTGCGCAGGCCGTTCAACTGCACGATCAATAGCGTCGTCGCAATGAAGACCAGGGTGCCGCCGGTGAAGATCAGTGCGGTGTTAACCAGCGGGATGCCGATCAGCAGGATGATCAATCCTGCGTTGAGCGTCAACCAGATGTCCCAGCGGGTTTTGGGTCGCGGCTGACCGGCGCGATCCGCGACCAGACCCGGCAGTATCGCAAAGATGACTTCGGTCAGTGTGCCGAGCGTGATCAAGTGTATGCGCAGCCAGCGCAGGCCGTTGAACCAGGGCAAGACGTTTAGGCCCGCCAGCGACGAGTCTAGTGCGGCCAAGACGGCCAACGCGATGTACAGCAGTGTCATCAGCAGGTAAGGGTTGAACATGCGGCGATTCCTTGTTGTGTTAGGCAGCAATAACCGTGCGATTTCACTATGGCGCGCACTCGTTTTTGGATGCAACCGCGCGCCGTAGTATCTCCAGGAACTCGTCCAACGGCACGCGATGAATCCGCGCCGCCCATTCGACGGTGAGCGCCTTCGCCACGAGCAATCGCAACGAGTAGCCTCCCACTCGCTTGATACCGAAGACTTCCATGACCTCGGCGATGTCGCCGTATTCTGCCAGAAGGTCGGAGATGCGAGTATCTTTGGTAATCTGCATAGTCTCTTACGCTTGAGCGAATTTCAAACTGGATTATGCTCAAGGCTCCTGTGGGCGACAGTCCGCCGTTTCGAGCCGCTGGACAAAAGTCTAGCGGGAACACAGACGCAAATCAACTGGCCGTCTGCCGTTCAACCTATAGGTCGAAAGCGGTACGGACACCCGCGCGTCCGCGCCATAGGTCAATGTCCGGGTCTGTCAACGGCCCATCTATTGGCCGGCCAGTTTTTTGCGCGCTTCCGCACCCCAGAAGGGATAGCCCAGCGCAGCCCCAACGAGACAGTAGTCAAACACGCCGCCCGCGATGGGGATGAGCGCCACCACTGCCATGATCAGGCCGGGCGTGCCTTGCACGACCAACAATCCCACACTCAGAATGACGATCCCCAACACGATGCGCGCACCGCGCCCCATGCCACTGGTCATGAACTTTACGAATTTCATTTTGGTCTCCTGGTCTGGATGGCCTCTCGTTACTTTGAAGAGGCGTGGCTAATGTCAGGCCGTCCGCGCGGCCAAAAAGGCCAGTCGCGTTTCGGCTTCCACCCCGCGCTTTGCGCCCGCGGGCGTGATCACAATCGCTCCCGGCTGGATTGGAAAGCGTTCGTCCTCGACCGTCATCCAGCCCGTGCCCTCAAGGAAGTAGTACATTGCCAATCCTTCTGGATGGTGTGGAATCTGCTGTCCCGCTTCAAGGCCGCCCAGAATGACCTTGAGATTGTCAATCTCCGCCAGTATGTGCGGCTGAGGGCCGGCGGCCGAAAACACGGCGTGCGCTTTCCAGTCGGGGTACAGTATCGGTTTCATTTCATCCTCCGATCGATGCTCGGCGCAAGCCTGATCTGAAAGGGCCGGGTGATCGCCTGCACTGGGCAGATGCGCTCACAGTAGCCGCTGTACTCACAGGCCTCCGGGCGGGTGACGACGGCCAGTCGACCGATCAACGTCAGGGCCTCCGTGGGGCAGGCTTTTACGCACAGTCCGCAGCCATCACACCTGTCAGGGTCAATGCCCGG
>JAGOBP010000530.1 GCA_017999195.1 Thermoflexales bacterium | reverse complement strand
GTCATGGTCACCGCACTGGTCACATAAAACACTCGACCGGCAGTATTGCCATCGACGAAGGTGGTGTTGGCGCCCGCGCCGTTGAGCGTCAGCGGCTTGTCGATCTGAACGTCGTGCTCAACGTACGTGCCCGCCGCAATCTCGATAGTGTCGCCGCTGAACGCTTTGCCAACCGCCGCGCCGATGGTGGCACAGGCCGCGCCCGGAGCCTGACAGGTGTTACCATCGCTGCCGGTGGGCGACACATACCACGTAGTGGCCAACGGTGAGGCCAGCACCCGATGCTGCAGCAGCGCCAACGACACGACCAGCACAACCAGACTGCCAACGAGTGCCAGCATCACACGAAGTCTCATGGTCTCCCCCTGAATAAAGCCTTGTGGCGGCATAGAAATGAGCTTCAGGCCTGATGCGGTTCACTCGCGGTCAGCCTGGGTTTGCGCCCTGATTTGAAGTTATGCACATGGGATGACTCATTGTAATGGTGTTCGCCGTCTGATCAAGATCAATTGTGAGATTTTGACCGGTTTCATACAGGCGCTGCGGCCCGGGCATGACGATCGAGTACCGGTCCCTGGGCGCGGCGCTCACTTCTGAATCACCGGCAAGTACAGCCAGTGACTGGGCGTGGGGGTCGGCGTTGACCCGCAGCCGGTGTCCGGTCCGGGCGTACACCCTGGGGTTGGGGTGCGTGTCGCCGTTGGCGTCCGCGTCGGCGTGGCCGTCGGTGTGCGCGTCATCGTGGAGGTTGCGGTCGGCGTTTTAGTTGGCGTAGACGTAGCGGTAGCCGTCGGTGTGTTAGTCGGCGTACCCGTCTTGGTCGGCGTCGCCGTCGGGGTGTAGGTGGGCGTCGCCAGACCCGGCGAGTTGAACTCATACGCGCCGATGTCGCACGGGCCATTCCGCAGATACGAGCGCTGATCGGTGAGCAGGGTCAAGCCGCTCTCGTCGAGACAACCGGCCGGATTGCCCGCATTGATCGCCACACTGCCGATGAGCAGTGCGTGCGTAAAGGTCCCGCCGCCGTTGCCCGCCAACCCAGCCAGATTCGGATCAGTTCCGGTGATGTTGCCCGTGGTATCGCCGGTGATGGTGCAGCCGGTGGTGACTTCGATCAAATTGTAGCCCGCGCTCGTCACACTGCCGCTGCACTCCTCGGTGTTGTAGGTCAGCGCCACATTATCGGCGATGAGGCTGTTGTGAAGCGTCACGGTTCCACTGGTCGCGCTTAGACCGCCACCGCTGTCCGCCGTGTTGTCGGCAATGGTGACGTTGTACAAGCCGGTGGTTCCTCCGCTAAAAATCGCGCCGCCGTTGAAACCGGCCGTGTTGCCGCTCAACGTACTGTTCACCACCGTCAGCGTTCCGCTGGAGGAGATGCCCGCGCCATTATCGGCTTGATTGCCGCTGATCGTCGTATTGCGAATGACGGTCGTCGTGCCCGCTTGAAGGTACACGCCGCCGCCCAGATTACCCTCGATGCGGCTGAAGTGGATATTCAGGCTGGAGCCGCTGAGGACGTAGAGGGCGTAACTTGAAGCCGCCGATGTCCCGCTGAGCCGGACCGCCACCAGCGTCACCGTCGATGAATCAGTCACCCGAATAGCACCGCCCGCCGCGCTCTGGTTACCGCCTTGCAGCGTCAGCCGCGAGATCGACAAGTGGCTGCCGTTGTAAGTCTCAAAGAGCCGATCCAGGCCGTTGCCGTCGATGATGGTCGTGTTGGCATTGACACCCGTCAGGGTCAGGTCTGCCATGATGTCCAGATCGCCCGTCGCCGCGTTATTCTCGCTGGTGCCCGCCAGTGTGAAGCTATACGTGCCCGCCGCCAACACGATCGTGTCCGCGCCGCTGCCCGCCGGGCAGGCATCCACCGCTGTGTCCGTGTTCGCGGCGATGATGGCTTCACGCAGCGAACAATCGCCATCGGTGTTGTTTTCATCAGTCGTGGTGTTGACGGTGATCGTGGCGGCGTGAGCAATCTGCCCCGGTTTCAAGGCCAGCCCCACGCCCAAGATCACGGCCGCCGCCACACTCAAGCCTACGGTCAAGGCCATCGTCGGAAATTTCATCGTGTCCCCCCGCTCCAAAGCCTGCTGGTTACGGCTGATTACTGAGATGCGATACCGGATGTGGCCGCGGATGCAACGGATCGATCCCCGGCGGAAACGATAGGTGCGAAATCGGATGCGGGCGCGGTGAACGCGTGGGGGCCGCCTGCCCCACCGATGAATCCACACCGTCCGGCAAGCCGATCAGCGCCACACACAACACGGCGACCGCCAGGGCCGCGCAGATCAATCGGGTACGAGTGATACGGTTCATGTGTGCCTCCCCTTGGCATTGGCCCTAATCGGGCTGCGGTTCGTCGTGGCGCGGCTCTTGCCATCCGGCCAATTCGTTCAGCCACCGGTTGAGCTGCGCCAGCGTCGAGAAATGCAGGCGTTGTCCGGCGGCGGTCACCAGCGCGCCGCGCCAGACAGCCAGACCATCGGCGGTGTGCTCCGGCCAGATTGAAATGAGATAGGTTGCGGGACGCTGGGCGGCAGTATCCATTGGCTTGGGTCACAGGATACCGGAGGGTGCTGTAGGAAGTGATTAAATACGAGGTCAGAGATCGGTCTCAAACAGCCGATCGGCTAGATGTCTTCACCGCGCTTCAGCCGCTCATACAGTGCCACACTTTCAGCAGCAGGCGGCGAACCGAGTTCAGCCTGCAAAATATGCGTCAACGTTTGATAGTGGCGCAGGGCCTGGCCGCGCTCGCCCGCCCGCGCGTAGCAACGCATGAGCTCACGATGCGCGGCCTCCAGCACTTCGTCCTTGTCGATGGCGCGGCGATAAGCTTCGGCGGCGCGGCGATAGTCGGCTTGGGCAAAGTGCAGCTGGCCCAACAACACCAACGCCTCCAGATATTTGCGCCGCAATTCTTCACGCCGCAGCCAGAACCAGTCGCCGTCCAGCAAGTCTTCGACAAAATCGCCCTGATATACCGCGACGGCGGCCTGTGCCAACTCGATGGCCCGCTCCGGCGTTGAGGTCTTCAGCCGCGCGGCCTGCGCCAGATTGGCCTCGAACACGTCCACGTCGATCCACGCGGCGCGGTCACGATTTAAGCGATAGTGATCGTCTTCGTACACAATCCAATCGGCCTGGCCCAGCACGCGCCGCACATGATAGAGCGTGGTGCTGAGGCTGTTGCGCAGTTGTGCGGGCGACGCATCGGGCCACAGGGCCAGCCCCAACTGCGCCTTGGTGCGCGGCGGATGCGCGATCAGATAAAACAGCAATTCTTTCACTTTAGCAAACGGCCACGCAGTCAACACTTGATCGTCCCGCAGCACGCGCATCGGACCCAACGCCATGAGGCGCAATTCCGGGACAACGAGCGGGGTTACAGACACACTGCCCCCGGCTTGATCGGAGTTGGACACCAGGTGCAGTGG
>JAGOBP010000529.1 GCA_017999195.1 Thermoflexales bacterium | reverse complement strand
TCTGCAAGTGGGCCAAAACGTGAGCGCGCAGGGCAAGTTGGCCGGCGGCGTGTGGACAGCCGATCGGATTACGGCGGGCGCGAAGATCATTCACCCGTAACTGCTTGACGCGAGTAAAAACCCCGAGCGTATTGGCTGATCGATGATGATCAGCCAATACGCATCATTCATTGGCTGGTCTGGGCGATGAGCCTACAGATAATCCATTGGTAACCGGCAAACTACCAGTGACAAAACGCGTCGCACTGTTTTGTCACAAGATACATTTATCAAACAGGTGCGGATAGTCTCACTATCTTGCGCCGTGATCGGACGGGTCACCGATGTACTACGCGACCTCGGCACGCAGATTCGCGGCGCACCCGCGAACAGCACAAGCCTTGCGCACCCTAAATTTAGCGCAACGCGTCCAAGACCGTGAGTTGGGCGAACTTACTCAACGGTTCGCCGAACTCGAACTAATGAAGGATGAGTTCGTCTCGCGGACTGGGCACGAGCTGCGTACGCCCCTGACCAATATCAAGATTTATCTCGAACTGCTCGAAACTGGCAAACCGGAAAACCGCGACAAGTATCTGTCCACGCTCAAGTGTGAAACCGATCGACTGCATATCCTAATCGAGGACTTGTTGCAAGTCCGACAACTCAGTCTAGAGACGTTTGAACTGGAGATTGCCCCAAGTGATATCCAAGATATCCTGCGTGAACGACTGATGGCTTGGGACGAGCAGGCGGTGAACCGTGGCCTGGTGTTTCACACGCGGCTCTTAACCGATCCCCCCAGGGTACTCATCGACCGCGATTGGACGGCGCAGCTGTTGGGGCACTTGGTCAACAATGCCATCAATTACACGCCCGCAGGAATAATCACGTTGAGCACGGCCATCCGATCGGATGTCGCTGGCTGTTGGATCACTGTTAGCGTCACCGACACCGGCCCTGGCATCGCATCGGAAGAGCTGTCGCACATCTTCGAACGATTCTATCGCGGTCACGCGGCGGCGGACTACAAGACACCGGGCATCGGCGTAGGGCTAGCCATTTGCCGCGAGATAGTGAACAAACTGAATGGTCGGTTGACTGTCCAGACAGAAGTGGGTGTTGGCTCGACATTCACCGTGTGGCTGCGTGCCGCCTGAGGCCATTCAAAACTCGCGCCACTAAGGCTGGCCCAGACGTGAAACCTATCACCGCGCAGCGGTCGATTTACAACAACGCGCGTAGCGCCATCTGGCGATCCACTAACCCGACGGGCTTGCCTTGATCATCAACTACGACAAACCGCTTCGTCTGCCGTTCCAGCATTTGCCCCACTGCGGACGCCAAGGGAGTGCCCGGCGGGCCACTCAATACGCCTTCCGACATGATTTGACGCGCCGAAGCATC
Organism: Thermoflexales bacterium; assembly: GCA_017999195.1. Taxonomy (GTDB): domain Bacteria; phylum Chloroflexota; class Anaerolineae; order Fen-1058; family Fen-1058; genus JAGOBP01. The sequence goes on along the minus strand of JAGOBP010000529.1, from coordinate 2,065 downwards.
GCCGCTCGGCCGCGCTGGGCCATGTCCCAGCAGCGCCGCGATCACGCCCGAACGCTGCTTCGGCGTGACGCGCGCCACCAGATCGCCGTCGGTGATCAACCCGACCGGCAGGCCGCGCTGATCGAGCACGATCACACGCCGTAGATTGCCCGCGACCATGCGCTCCACAATGTCGGCCAACGGCGTATCTTCCTCAACAGTAGGTACCTGCGGACTCATCACCTCACCGACGGTTGTGCCGCCGCTGTGGGCGGGCTGCTCAATCGCGACAGTGACATTCACCAGCGAATGCAGCACATCGACCCGGCTCACGATGCCGATCAGTTGGCCCCGCTCATCGAGTACGGGCAACCGCTTGAAATTGGACTGCACCATGCGGCGCGCGACGCGATCGATCGGTGTGCGCGCATCGATGCAGACTGGCGCGGGCGTCATGATGTCGCGGGCCAATTTGCCCGCTTCACGAATGGACCGCAACTGCTCGCGCAACGTGGCCTCGTCAAGCACCTGCCCAACCGACAAGCGAAGCGGCATGCCGCCCCGATCGATCAGATCGCCATCACTGATCAAGCCAATGACTTGGTGCGCGTGATCAATCACGGGCACCGCCTTGAACGACTCTTTCAACAACAGTTCGACGATTTCGGCCACCGGCGTGTCGGGCGACACCGTGATGGGATTGGGGGTCATGATCTCACGCACGGGCCGATCGGTTGGGAGATCGGCCAAAGCCCGATGGGTGTACTTCACGATCTCGACCTCGTGTAGGGTGATCAAGCCTTCTTTGATCAACGGGCTGATGGCGACCAGGCCGCGTTCAATTTTCTCCGGCGTGTCGATGACTTCAATGATCAACGGCAAATCTTCAGACAGTTGCAGCAAGGCGGCCGTATGAATGCGACTATGCGCGCCAAAACCGGCTACGCCGCGCGTCACCGTTGCGCCTGCCAGCCCATCCTGCTTCAACTTCTCCAGAATGGCTTGATACAACGGGCGTGAACCGGCCCGATCGGACTCACCGATATAGATCGTGAGTTTCTGGCCGGGGCCGGCCAGGCGAATATTGGTCATGCGTCATCTCCTCAGATCGCGCGGCCTAAAATAATGCCCAGGCCTGCGCCGAGCAAGCCCAGCAGGCCTGAGCCAAGCACGTTGAGCGCGGCCAGGCCGTATGAACCTGCTTCTAGCAACTTCACCGATTCATAGGTGAATGTCGAGAACGTCGTGTACGCGCCGATAAAACCGACGCCAATCGCCAGCCGCCAGCGCGGATCGATTAAGGCGCGTTCGACGGTGAGGGTGGCGATGAAGCCGAGTAATAGACTGCCCGTGAGATTGATAATGAACGTGCCTAATGGAAAGCGCAGGCCGAATTGCCCGTCAATCCACGCGCCTAACCAGTATCGCACATTGGCTCCGATGAAGCCACCTACGCCCACGATGATTACTTTATCCAAACTGAATTCTCCCAACAAAAAACTTCCACCGTGGCTGCGGTAGAAGCGATGAGTCTTACGCGCCTGTTTGATTGTCCGGCGATTGTATCAGCGCCGGAAACCGGTGTCAAACAGCCTGCCACAGATCTGCGGAAGATTTCCATACTTTCTCCATGCTGGACCGCTAAACTCAAGGTGAGAATCAACGTAAGCAGAGGAGTCTGAGCATGTCCAGTTCAAATGCAGTCTCAAAACAAACCCGATCGAATTGGCTGATCGACGCGGCCGTGTTTGGCAGTGCGCTAATCGCCGCGCTGTCCGGTATCTATTTCTTGTTCTTGCCCTCCGGCGGCTATCAAGGCGGGCGCAATGCGCTCTACGGGGTTACCGTCTTATTTCAGCGGGCTACGTGGGAGGACCTGCACACCTGGGGCGGGGTCGGCATGATCGTTGCGGCTGTGGTGCATCTGGCGATCCATTGGAAGTGGGTGACGGGAACTGTCAAGCGCGTGACCAAAAAACTCACCGGCGGGTCTGGCACCATCAAACCGCACGCGTGGTTCAACATCGGCATCGATTCCGTCAGCGCGCTTAGTTTCCGCATCACGGGCGCCTCCGCCTTGTATCTG
>JAGOBP010000528.1 GCA_017999195.1 Thermoflexales bacterium | reverse complement strand
GGAGCATCCCAAAGATCGGCGGCTTCTCGTCCGCTAAGGTGCCCCGCCCGCGTTTGCCTTTCAAGCGACGCCGGCGGCCCGTGCGGCCTAATTCCGCTACAATTTCAGGATGACCTTTATGCCCGGCGATCACATACACTTCGTCCAGTTCAATGTCACCGCTGAGAGAAACTGGCTTTTTTATCTCAATGCCTTCGCGCAAGTGTGTTGCCATATCGTGCGCGTCATCGGGATGCAAATTCAACTCGGCGGCAATCTGTTGTGTGGAGAGATTCAGCCCCATGAAATACAGACACAAGACCCACGTGCGCAACGGTTGATGATGACTTTCAAAAACCGTACTGGTTAAATCATCGAACTGTCGCCCACAGGCCCGACACTGGTAGCGTTGTCGATGGGCCTGATGCGTGTGAAAGCCGCGCTTGGTAATCTCCGCAGCCAAGCAGGCGGGACAGCGGACGCCATCCGGCCACCGCAACTGGCGCACCGCTTCGTAGCATTTCGCGTCATCGATGAGGCTCTGAATATTCACGAGCATGTGCAACACCGGTTAGGGAGGATAGAGCAATCTTACCGCAAATATTGCCGCCTCCTTGAAACACCGAATGAGCCTTGACTAATTTACTACTCCACTAATTTACTAATCTACCAACTTACCAGGAGAGAGACATGGACTACAAGCACCTCGGTCGAACCGGCCTCAAAGTCAGTGAACTGTGCATGGGCAGCATGAGTTTTGGCTGGACCGCGCCGCGCGAAAACTGCGCGCCGGTGATGAATGCGTTTGTCGAAGCGGGCGGCAACTTCATCGACACGGCCGACGTGTATTCGCGCTGGGCACCGGGCAATCCCGGGGGCGTGGCGGAAGAGTTGATCGGTGAGTGGTTGAAGACCCAGCGTCGCGATCAGATCATCCTCGCGACTAAGGTGCGGGGCGTGATGGGGCCAGGCCCCAACGATCAAGGCCTCAGCCGCAAACACATTCTGGATGCGTGCGAGGCTTCGCTGCGGCGCTTGCAAACGGACTACATCGACCTCTATCAAACGCACTTTTGGGATGAACACACGCCACTGGATGAGACGCTGCGCGCGTTGGATGATCTGGTGAAGGCGGGCAAGGTGCGCTATGTGGGCTGCTCCAATTTGCCGGCGTGGCATCTGATGGAATCCTTGTGGATCAGTGATGGGCTCAACGTGGCGCGCTATGACTCGCTTCAGCCGCACTACAACTTGGTGCATCGCGCCGAGTTCGAGCGCGAGCATAAAGCCGTCTGTTTGAAATACGGCCTTGGCGTGATTCCGTATTCGCCCATTGCGGGCGGCTTGCTCAGCGGCAAATATCGGCGCGGCGTGGAAGTCAAAGAAGGCACACGCGGCTGGAATTTGCGGCACGCGCTGACGGAAAAGAACTTCGCCGTGATCGACAAACTCGATGAAATTGCGGCGGCGCGCGGCAAGAGCGTGCTGCACGTGGCACTGGTGTGGGTGATGCAGCAGCCCGCCATTAGCAGCCCCATCATCGGCGTCAACACCATTGAGCAGTGGCGCGAGATGGAAGGCGCGCTGGGCTGGAAGTTGAGCGATGACGAAGTGAAGGCGCTGAACGATTTGACGAAGTGGGATGAGTGACGAGTGATGAGTGATGAGTAAACTTCACTCGTCACTTATCAAAATGAGGAGATTTCCTGATGAAACTCGACGCCTCGATGGGTTTTGCCACACCGTTGAATGATGTCCCGGCCTTGGCGCGGGCGGCTGAATCGATTGGCTTTGATGCCATTTGGTCCAGCGAAACGCAGCATGATCCGTTTTTGCCGCTGACGCATACGGCTGCCGCAACAACGCGCTTGCAGTTCGGCACGGCGGTCGCCATCGCCTTTGCGCGCAGTCCGTTGATCGTGGCGCACACGGCCTGGGACCTGGCCGCGCAATCGAAGGGCCGCTTTATGCTGGGCCTAGGCACGCAAGTACAGGCGCACATCGAGCGGCGCTTTGGCATGCCGTGGTCGCCGCCCGTGCCGCGTTTGCGCGAGTATGTGCAGGCGATTCGCGCGGCGTGGACGGCGTGGCAAACGGGCGGCCGAATGAATTTTCGCGGCGAGTCGTACAAGATGACGTTGATGACGCCGTTCTTCGCGCCCGCTCCGATCGAGACGCCCAACATCCCGATCTTCATCGCGGGCGTGGGCGAGCCGTTGTGCAAATTGGCGGGCGAAGTGGCCGATGGTTTTCACGTGCACCCCTATCATACGCGCCAGTACATCAGCGAAGCGATTCTGCCTGCGATTGACGCGGGACTGAAGAAGGCCGATCGGGCGCGGGGTTCGATCGAGTTGGCGACGATGGCCTTTGTGGCGTTGACAGATGATGAAGTGGCCGCTCAACGATCACAGGTCGCGTTTTATGCATCGACGCCATCCTATCGACCCGTGTTGGACTTGCACGGTTGGGGTGCCATTGGCGATCAATTGGGGCCGCTCGCCGCCCGCGGGCAATGGGCGGAGATGCCAAAACTGATCAGTGATGAAATGCTGGAAGCGTTTGTCATCGTGGCGACATGGGACACGCTGGCCGATAAACTGCACGCCAAGTACGACGGCCTGATCGATCGCATCGGGCTGTATCGGCCGTATGTGCTGGGCGTTGAGGATGCGCAGTGGCGGCAGTTGAGTGATCATTTGGTGCGCTGAGGATTGATATGAAATATTTCGTAACTGGAGCAACAGGCTTTATTGGCAGCCGGCTGGTGCCGAAGTTGATCGGGCAGGGGCATGCCGTGACGTGTTTGGTGCGCAATCCCGCCAAGGCTGACGCCCTGAAAAAATGGGCGCAACGTTGGCGCAAGGCGATGTGACTGAGAAAGCGTCGATGTTGGCGCCGCTGCGCGGCATGGACGGAGTGTTTCATCTGGCGGGTATGTATGAGTTGGGCCGCGAACATCATGGCCGGATGCGGGCGATCAATGTGGATGGCGCGCGCAACACATTCGAGGCGGCATTGGAAGCGGGCGTGCCCCGCATCGTTCACACCAGCACGGTCGGGGTGTTTGGCAACACGCATGGCACAGTGCCTGATGAAACATATCGGATTGAACAAGACGAGTTGTCATCCGAATACGAGCGCACTAAATGGGCGGCGCATTACGAAGTCGCGCTGCCGATGATTCAACGCGGTGCACCGATTATCATTACGCAGCCCGGCGCGGTGACGGGCCGCGGTGATACCAGTCCGCTGGCGCAGATCTTTGACATGTTTCTCAATCGCATGCCGGTGATGTTTGGCGCAAAGTCCGGCGTGACGTGGGCGCATGTGGACGACATCGCCGATGGGCACATTCTGGCGATGGAGAAAGGCCGCAGCGGCGAAGCGTATATTCTGGCCGGTCCGGCTATGACCTATCGAGAATCGATGCGCGTCTTTGAAAAAGTCAGCGGCATTGGCGCACCGAAAGT
>JAGOBP010000052.1 GCA_017999195.1 Thermoflexales bacterium | reverse complement strand
TCCGACGAAGCAGAGAGCGCGATCACGAGATCAAACGGGCCATTGTTCAACAGCACATTTTGAACGCCAATCGCTTGGCCCGGCACATAGCCCAGATTGTGGTGCTGGTCGCCGGCCGGAACCCCCATCGGGGCCCATAGGCTTGCCGCGAGATCCGCGCCCAATGGATTCAAACTCACAGCCGTAATATTCGCCGCGCGGGTTTGCAGATGTCGCAACATTACTTCTGCAATTCGATTCATCTCACCGGCTTGAGTTGGCTCATAGTCGAAGACGACCAAAACATTGGCATTGGGCGGCAGAACCGTAATCTTGGTCACCGCGGCCTGCACTAAGGCAGAGGGCGGCAAGCGATCAGCCTGAGGCAAAAACGGTAGACCCTGAGTCAATTCCAGAAATGGCGCAATCACGACTGCTAATAACAGAATTGCTACGGCCCACTGTAACACTCGACGCTGGGCGGGCTTGCCCACTGTCGTTAGAGCCGCTACGGCGGTAGGCCGCGAAATAGGTCGCGTAAGCAGTTCCTGGAAAATACCAGCGCGGGCCAAGTCGTCTGCCGACGGGCCGGTAACCTCGCCGACAACCGGAGCGGGCACTTCGCTCAGGTCGGGCAACGGCGCAAGAACATTGGCCAACCCGGCAAAAACGCCGTCTTCCTGCTCCGCTTCAGCCGCGAGGTCGGCCACCGAAGTGGTCGGGCCTTCTTTGGGACGCAGGGCTTCCAGCCAACTGGGAATTTCGGCTTGAATCAAGCCCGGCGCAGGCTCAACCGACTGAACGGGTGCAGCAACTTTGCCCTCGCGCAGGGACTTTAACCACTCAGGCAATTCTGCCGGAATAGCAACCGGTTCGATCGGCTGATCTTCAACGCGCTCAGACGCCGGCTGCACACGAGACGCAACCAGCGGGCTTTCAGCCAATCGTTCAGACTGAGCAGGCTCGCTTACATCTAAAGGAGCAGGCGCAGGCATCTGTAAACCGCTCAACCAGTCGGGCAATTCGTTCGCTGGTTCGATTGTCGCGGCTGGTTCAGCGGCAACAGTCGCAGTGGTTTGCAGCCAATCCGGCACTTCATCAGGCTCTGTCTGCGCAGGCAGATCGACTGCCCCCGCGCCGACATCGCGCAACCAATCTGGGATGTCGTCCGCCGGCGAGGACGCGACCGACGGTTCAGCCACAACCGATCGAGCCGTCGGCTCGTCAAAGTTGCGCAACCAGTCCGGTACATCGTCGGCGGCCGGTTCGCGGGTCGTCTCAACCGCGTCAACGGATTCAGAATTTGAACGGAGTACGCTCATCCAATCTGAGGCATCATCCGCCGCTTGGAATGGCGTTTGCGTCGATGTGGGTTGCCCCATCGCTTGCAGCCAATCGGGCACATCGTCGGCGACGGGTTCGCTCGTCGGTTCAGGCGTCTCAGCCGATTGTGAAGTCGCGCGCAACGCGCTCATCCAATCAGGTGTTTCGTCGGCGACTGGCGCAGATTCCTCAGCCGACGCAGGCATGCCCACAGCTTGCAACCAATCGGGCACATCGTCGGCGACGGATTCACTCGTTGGTGCAGGCGTCTCTGTTGATTGAGAAGTCGCACGCAACGCGCTCATCCAATCGGGAACTTCATCGGCAACTGGCACGGATGCTTCATCAGACGCAGGCATGCCCACCGCTTGCAACCAATCAGGCACATCATCAGCAACAGGCTCGCTCGTCGGCTCAGGCGTCTCAGCGGTTTGCGAGGTCGCGCGCAGGGCGCTCATCCAATCTGGAACTTCATCGGCGACTGGCGCGGATGCTTCAGCCGACACAGGCATACCCACCGCTTGCAACCAATCAGGCACATCGTCCGCGATCGGTTCGCTCGTCGGTTCAGGCGTCTCAGCGGATTGCGAAGTCGCACGTAGGGCGCTCATCCAATCTGGAACTTCATCGGCGGCTGGCGCGGATGCTTCAGCCGATGCAGGCATGCCCACCGCTTGTAGCCAATCAGGCACGTCATCAGAAGCGGGTTCGCTCGCCTGCTCAGGCGTCTCAGCCGATTGCGAAGTCGCACGCAGGGCGCTCATCCAATCGGGAACTTCATCACCGGCTGGCGCAGATTCTTCAGCCGACGCTGACATGCCCACCGCTTGCAACCAATCAGGCACATCGTCAGCAGCGGGTTCGCTCGTTGGTGCAGGCGTCTCTGTTGATTGAGAAGTGGCGCGCAACGCGCTCATCCAATCGGAGGTGTCATCAGCGGCGGGCGCAGGTGTTTCAACTGACGAAGGTGCGCCCAGAGATTGTAGCCATTCGGGTACATCGTCGGCGATCGGTTCGCTCGTTGGTGCAGGCGTCTCTGTTGATTGCGAAGTCGCACGCAGAGCGCTCATCCAATCGGAGGTGTCATCAGCGGCAGGCACAGGTGTTTCAACTGACGAAGGTGCGCCCAGAGATTGTAGCCATTCGGGCACATCGTCGGCGATCGGTTCGCTCGTTGGTGCAGGCGTCTCTGTTGATTGCGAAGTCGCACGCAGAGCGCTCATCCAATCGGGCACATCGTCGGCAGTCGGTTCGCTCGTCGGTTCAGGCGTCTCGGCCGATTGCGAAGTCGCGCGCAAGGCGCTCATCCAATCTGGAACTTCATCGGTGACTGGCGCGGATGTTTCATCAGACGCAGGCAGGCCCATCGATTGCAGCCAGTCCGGCACGTCTTCTTCAGTCGCAAGCGGCTCAGCGCTGGGTGCAGGCGACTGATCGTCCGGCGCTCGAAGTGAACTCATCCAATCAGATGATTCAGCCGCCGACAGATCAGCCTGAGGCAATCCGATCGGTTGTGTCACCGCGCTGGCCCCCAAGTCACGCAACCAGGCAGGCACATCGTCTTCGTCCGGCGTCTCAACCTCAACGGCTGGCGCTTCGGGGGTCACGGTTTCAGCGCCCAAACTGTCTAGCCAATCGGGCAATTCGTCGGTGGAGTGTTGCGAGTGATCGGCGGCGCCAAGATTACGCAACCAGTCGGGTAATTCTTCGGGCGCAGCGGCTTGAGCGGGAGGTAGAGTCTCGACGGGTGAAATCGCAGGGGCTGGTTCAGGCTCAATCGACGGCGCAGACGCGCGCAGATTGGTCAACCAATCGGCCGGAGATGCTGGCTCGGCAGGCGCAACAGGCGTCGCCGATGTCGGCTCGACGGCCGACGTCAACGGGCCAGTGCCCAAGGTGCGCAGCCACTCAGGAATCTCTTCTTCATCGGAGTCAGATGCGGCGGGCGCAACAGGTCGATCGGGTTGGGGCGAGGACAAAGGGCCGGTGCCCAGCGCGCGTAACCATTCGGGCAGGTCTTCATCCGCAGACGCCGCCGCTGCCACCGGGGGAGCCGCGCGCAAATTGCTCAGCCAATCAGCGGCCTCAGACGCTTCGGTGCTTGAGTTTTCAGCAGCGTTAAGCGGCAATTGACTGAGCCATTCAGGCACATCGTCATCGACCGCAGGCGTCGGCGACGGATTATCGCCGGAAATAATGCCGAGGGAAGTCAACCAATCGGGAACCTCATCCGAAGCAGCTGCGGACGGCGATACGAGCGGGCTATGGGCGGCTTCGGTTTCAGCCGATGAATCCAGCGACGTCCGAAGTTGCCCCAGCCAGTCGGCGGAGGTTGGCACAGCATCGGCATCTGGTTTGGTTGGCAGCGACAGCCCTTTCTGCAACGGCACGACCGGGGGCTCAGGCTCAGGCGCATCATCGGCCAGAGTTGGCACCAGACGGGTGTGGCATTTCTCGCAAAAAGTATCGGCCGGCGAATTCGGCGTGCCGCATTGCGGGCAGCGCACGCTGGTGCCAGACGGCAGCTTAGCGCCGCAGTCATTGCAGAAGCGCGATCCGTCTCGATTGGCCGTACCACAACTTGAACAATACACCATGAGGCGCAAACCCTATTCGCTTTGCGGGCGATCGATAAAAAACAACACGCGAAACGCGGTAGCGATCGTGCCCAGCGCCACACCCAACAACAAACCGCGCAGACCGCCCGTAGTCGTCGCATCCAGGAAATTGCGCACGACCGTCAACGGTTCCATCAAGCCGCTCAACGCGGTCAACGGGATTTGAGTTACCAAGACCACCAGGGCCGCCAGCAGAAACCAGATCGCGCCGAACCCGCGTCGATTGCGGACCATGCGCACGGCGGCCAACGCCAGGAAGACGGCCAGCAGCGCGCCCAGTGAGGCTTGCAACGGGCCGATCAGGTTGTTGAAGATAAAGCGGGTCAACGTCCGATCGGGCGACGTGATCCGATCGAGCATCAAGAGCACGAAAGTGACGACGGCCGCGATGATCAGCATCAAACTATAGAAGGCATACTGGCGGCGGCGCAGCCGATGGCTGTGCGTGTAGAGCAGATGCACAAAGCCCATCACGACGGCCACCCCGGCGACGATCACGGCGATGTTGATGAGCGGGGTGCGCAGACCAGCCAAGCCCGGCAGCAAGAAGTTGAAGAAGCTGACCAGCGTAATGAGACCGGCGATGCCGGTCACGACAGTTGGCGCAATGCTCGTGAAGATGCGTCTCACAGGCGGGTCACCAGGCTTAAAATAAACATCACGACAATTCCGACGACAATGGCGATTCGCACAATGTCTTGAGCGCGCAGGCTGGCTAACTGGGCCGGCCGGGCTTGCAGATATGCTTTGGCGGCAAACATTTCCTCGCCCACCAACAGATGATCGGAGGTGGTCGACAGGACCGCCAGTGCCCGTGGATCGGCGGCCGCGTTGATCTTGAGCAAGTCTTGCTTGGCCGCTTCATGCTCGATCAAGCCGATCTCAGGCCCGAACGAGCCGGACATGATATTCACCAGCGCATTCTCACGCGCCAGATAATCCATGGTTGCGGCAGCGTACGGCGTGGGTGAGAGCGCGGGCAGGCGGGCGGACAACGGCGGATAATTGCTCAGGTCGCCCTGTCGAATGTAAGGGCGGCGCAGGGTATCTTCGGCCAGGAGCAGGGCGGTGGCATCGGCCGTCGTGATCACCGGCGAAACCCCGCTGGCGGCCGCTTCATCGGCCAGATACTCCACGATTTGCAGGCCGGCCAGGGTGGTGGTGACATCCTCACCGCTGATGCCGCCGGTACCGATCGAGACGTGCAGTTCGCGGCCCGACTCGATGGCGCGCCCGGTTTGGCCGCGCAACAAGCCAAAGAGCGGAATGCTGCGAAACCGCGGCCGCAGGCCGGTGCTGATGCTGGTGATCAAGAACACCTGACCAATCGCAAAAACGAGCAACGCCAACAGGCCCAGCAATTGAGGTAAGGTCATGCGGCTTCGCCTTCGGCTTCAATGGCCCGGCGCAGACGCGCCAGACGATCGGGGTCCTCAATCAAGGCCGTAAACTGATCGATCTGGGCGGCAGAGACAAAAGTGGTCAAAACAGGTTTAGCCATGATAATGATTTGACTGCTCACCAGCCCCAGCGGACGCAGCGCGTCCAACAGCACCGGTGCGACATTGCTCAGCCCCCACCGCTGCAAGCGTTCTACCCAGATTTGATCGTCGTTGTCAAGTGATTGAGCCGGCATCACATTCACGCGACTACACGGTAACGTCTAAATTAGATCAGCGGGATTTAGTATAGCACGTGACGATTGAAAAGTGAAGTACAGGACCGGGATTATGACGCGATCCAAACCTGGCGCATGGTATACTTGCCCAGAAAAACGAGTGATCACTGATGGCCGAACAACCACCCACCGGCGAGATTTACGGGCATTTAACGGGCCGCAAACGCGCTAGCATCATGCTGCTGGGCGCAATTTCAGGCGCCGCCGTCGCGGCCCTGTTTGCGCTATTTGCGCGCCAATCGCCCGCGCCCGCCGATTTGATCATCGGCGCGATCGTCGGCGCGGCACTTGGCTTATCAGCCAGCCTGGGCGAAAAGCGACGGAAACGCCCCAAACCCGATTGAGCCTTCCCCTCGACGCGGCGTTGGTTATTCCACCGCCGCGTTTTCATCCACGGCTAATGCCCGCCAGGGAACAGGGGCGAGACCCACAGCGTCTTAAAGAGAGTAAGTGCGCTTTAGCGACAATAGGAGATGAACCATGAAAACCAGAATTTACAGTTTAATGCTATTGACAATGCTAATGCTTGCCGCGTGTGGTGGAGCGGTCACGCCACCCTCGGCCGGAATCGTTATTCCGACACAACCGGCGGCGCCAACTGCTGTACCGTTTGTATCGCCGTTGGAGTCGCCCATTCCAATCCCGGCTGCACCCGCACCCGGCGGCGGATTGATCACCAAGCCGGAATCGGCCAAGTGGAATAACGCCCCGCAAGCGGCTCTCAACGCACGCAAGATGTTGATGGACGAGTTGAAAGTGGACGTCGATCTGATCGGATTGGTGAGTGCCGAACAGGTGGACTGGCCGGATGGCTGCTTGGGTATTCAAACTCCCGGCGTCATGTGCATTCAAGTCATCACGACCGGCTATCGCGTGGTGCTAAGTGCCAACGGCTCGGAGTATGAATTCCACACCAACCTGTCTGGCGATGTTGTTCTGCCCGTGCCGCCTGCTCAGTAGAAAACGGCATTGCCGCCAAATAACAACGCCCCCGCCAGTGTATGACGGGGGCGTTGTTTCTTCATTGGAAGAGGTTACAACCGGATGTAACGCTTCCATTCCGGTCGGATGTCCGATGACATGATCAGATAGTTGGTGCGCGGCGTCTTGGGTTCATAATTGGGATCGAAGAAGCGCATACCCGCTTCGCGCATGGAGCGGCCGCCTTTGCGCTGCTGGCATTTGGGACAGCAGGCGGTGGTGTTGCTCCAAGTGTTAGGCGGGATGTTCTCCGCGCGGCAGTACCATTGCGGAATGATGTGATCGATCGTGGCTTCGTGCGCGCCCAGCCGCTTGCCGCAAAACTGGCATGTGTAATGATCGCGCGCCAACACCCCGCGCCGGCTCCACCCGACGCCGCGCCGGGGCACATTGACGTAGTATTTCAAGCGCAGCACACTGGGCATGGGCTGGCGCGTCGCCTTGGAGCGCAGTTCGCGCCCCGGCCACGCCTCAATCAGATCGGCCTTGCCGTCCATCAACAGGCCAATCGCGCGGCTCAGTTTCACCACCGCCAGCGGCTCAAACGACGCGTTCAACAACAAAACATTGATCATGGCTCACCAACCCGATACTACTCCCCGCCGGATAAACTCGTGTTAAGGCCGTATGATCTTTTATTTACAAAGTATAGCAGATGAGGGCCTTTCGCCAAAATTTGACCGTCGGCACGGTTGACGCTGATGGGGTCACGGGGTACACTTGCCGCACCGATTGATCTACTCACCTTCAGGAGACCGTCGTGCCCCATCCACTCCAGATTTTCGTCGACGATTACACCCGCCAGATCGAACCGCTGCTACTCGCCCGCAACACCGCTTTCTGGGCTTTTTCCACGCAGGGCGATGAGGCCGCGCAAGCCGAATACGCCCGCTTGAACACGGTGATTCGCCAGCTGCACGCCGATGCCGATCGGTTCGCCACGCTCAAAGCGCTCTCGGCCAACCCGACCGGTGATCCGCTGCTCGATCGGCAGGCCGAGTTGATGCGGCACAGTTTTCAATCACAGCAGATACCGCATGATCTGATCGAACAGATCGTAAAAGTCGAGACGGATATCGAAGCGCAATTCAACGCCTTCCGCGCCGAGTTCAACGGCCAGATCGTGACCGACAATGATCTCAAAGTGGTGCTGCGCGACTCCAATGATTCAGCCGAACGTCAGGCCGCCTGGACGGCGACCAAACAGATCGGGGCGCAGGTTGTCGAGCGGGTGCTGCACGCCGTGGCGCTGCGCAATCAGGCCGCGCAATCGATGGGTTTCGCCAACTATTATTCGATGAGCCTGGAACTTCAAGAATTGGATGAAGCGCAGTTGTTTGGCGTGTTCGATCGGTTGGAGACGTTGACGCGCCCGTTGTTTGCCGCCTACAAAGCCGATCTCGATCGCCAGCTGGCCGATCGGTTTGGCGTAGCGATCGATCACTTGCGCCCCTGGCATTATGCCGATCCTTTTTTTCAAGAAGTTCCCTCGGATCCAACGCTCAACCTTGATCGCTATTTCGAGCAACACGATGTCGTCGACTTGACGCGGCAGTTCTATCAAGCGATTGGCCTGCCCATCGATGACATTCTGGCGCGCAGCGACTTATACGAGCGTCCGGGGAAATACCAACACGCCTATTGTCAGGACATGGATCGCAACGGCGATACGCGCGTGGTGTGCAACGTCAAGCCCGATAGTTACTGGATGGCGACGATGTTGCACGAATACGGCCATGCGGTGTACGACAAATATCACGATGCGGCGCTGCCGTTTTTGCTGCGCGAGCCGGCGCATACCCTGAGCACGGAAGCAATTGCGATGTTGATGGGCCGCCTCAGCGGCAATGGCGATTGGCTGCACCAGTATGCGGGCGTGGCGCAGGCGGAAGTCGCCAATGTCGCACCGCATTTGCGGCGTCAACAGCAAGCGACGCTGTTGATCTTCACGCGCTGGGCGCTGACCGTGTGCAACTTCGAGCGGGAACTGTATCGCAACCCGCACCAAGACCTAAACACACTCTGGTGGAATCTGGTCGAAAAATTCCAGTTGGTGACACGCCCGGCAGATCGCAACGCCCCCGATTGGGCCGCGAAGATCCACATCGCGTGTTATCCCGCGTATTATCAGAACTACATGCTGGGCGAGATGACGGCCTCACAACTGCTGGAATTCATCACGACGCGCGTCCTCAACGGCGATGCAGCCAGGTTCATTAATAGTCCTAAAGTGGGCGAATTCCTGCGCGACAAATACTTTGCGCTTGGCTCACGCTTCACCTGGAACGGCGTGCTGCGCGCGGCCACGGGCGAAGAGTTGAAGCCGGAATACTTCGCGAAACATTTATCGTGACAAGTGACGAGTGACGAGTGAAAAACGATCACTCGTCACTCGTCACTCATCATGGAGTCTGCATGGCCTACACGGCAATTCTCTATACAGTCACCGACGGCATCGCCACCCTCACCTTCAATCGCCCCGAAGTGCGCAACGCCTTCAACGGGGTGATGGCCGACGAAGTGCAAGCGGCGCTGAAGCAGGCCGAGCGCGACGAAGCGGTGCGCTGCCTGGTGATCACAGGCGCGGGCGCGGGCTTCTGCGCGGGCCAGGATCTGGCCGCGATGCGCGAGCGGGACGAAGCGATCTCGTTTCGCGAGCATTTGCTGAAAACGTACAATCCCATCGTGCTGAAACTGCGCACCATCGAGAAGCCCGTGATCGCGGCGATCAATGGCGCGGCGGCGGGCGCGGGTTGGGGTCTCGCGTTGGCGTGCGACATTCGCTATGCGGCCGACACGGCCAAATTCCGCTTCGCCTTTACGGGCATCGGCCTCGCCCCCGATTCGGGCACATCGTTCTTTTTGTCGCGCACGTTGGGCCTGGGCCAAGCGCTTGAACTCGCCTACACGAACGATGTCGTCGATGCGAACACGGCCTTGTCGCTAGGTCTGGTCAATAAAGTCGTGCCCGCCGATCAACTGCTGCCAACCACGCTGGAATTGGCGCGCAAGTTGGCGCAGTCACCGACGCGCGGCCTGGGCCTGACCAAGCGCGCGATGAACTACGCCCTCAACGTCGATCTCGCGGCGGCCCTGGATTATGAGGCCTATTTACAGGACATCGCGGGCAGCACCGCCGATCATCATGAAGGCGTGCAGGCTTTCCTTGAAAAACGCGCGCCCAACTTCGTCGGAAAATAAACAGCACAGCCTTGTGTCATTTGTCATTGGAGGATTCATGGAGACCAGCTGGCGGCCAGTGCTCATCGCCGAAACTGAACAGCCTTACTGGAAGCCGTTGCAACAATTCGTGCGCGACGAGCGCAGCAAATACCAGGTCTTTCCACCGGATAAAGACGTCTTTGCTGCGCTGCATCTGACGCCTTATGAAAAAGTCAGCGTTTTGATCCTGGGGCAAGACCCGTATCACGGCGAGGGGCAAGCGCACGGCCTATGTTTTTCCGTGCAGCCCGACGTGGCCATTCCGCCGTCGCTGCTCAACATCTACAAAGAACTGCGCGATGATCTGGGCTGCGCCATTCCCAAGCACGGCAACCTGATTCATTGGGCCCAGCAAGGCGTCTTGCTGTTGAATGCCGTGCTGACGGTGCGAGCGCATCAAGCCAACTCGCACGCGGGCAAGGGCTGGGAAAATTTCACCGATGCCATCATCCGTGCGGCCAATGCCAAACCCGATCGGGTGGTCTTCGTCCTGTGGGGCGCGTATGCGCGCAAGAAGAAGCCGCTGATCGATCTGACGCGGCATGTCGTCATCGAGTCGGCGCATCCGTCGCCGCTGTCGGCCAGCAATGGCTTCTTCGGCAGTAAGCCGTTTTCCAAGATCAATGCGGCCCTGCGCGCCGCAGGCAAACCAGAGATCGACTGGCAAATCCCAGATCAATGATCAATTTGTACTGTGCAATGACAGCCCGCGGGATTGTTTTGCATTGAGCATTGCACATTGATCATTGTCAATTGGTCGGAGGCCCTGTGGACATCATCGGCATTATTGGCGCGGGCACAATGGGGGCGGGCATCGCGCAGGTGGCCGCCAGCCACGGCCACAACGTGGTGCTGTACGATGTGCAGGCCGCTCTGGCGCAGCGCGGGCTGGAGCGCATCATGCAGTCGCTAGCACGGGCCGTTCAGAAGCAGCAGATTGATCGGGCCGCGCAGGAAGCCACACTGGCGCACCTGTGGACAACGACCGATCTGAGCGACATGTCCACCGCCACGATCGTGATCGAAGCCGTGCCCGAAGACCCGGCCCTGAAGCGCGATCTATTCAACGCGCTCGATCATTTATGCTGCGCCGAAACGATCCTGTGCAGCAACACGTCGTCCCTGTCCATTACGGCGCTGGGCGGCGCAACTCAGCGCGCCGATCGCGTGGCGGGGCTGCATTTCTTTAATCCCGCACCCGTCATGCCGTTGATCGAAGTCGTGCGCGGCGATGCCACGTCAACTGACACAATCAGCCGCTTGATCGATCTGGCGCGGCGTTGGGGCAAGACGCCGGTACTGGTGAAGGACACGCCGGGCTTCATCGTCAATCGGGTGGCGCGGCCGTTCTACGGCGAGGCGCTGCGCCTGCTCGATCAGCATGTGGCCGACGCCGAAACGATCGATCGCATCGCGCGGGCGGCCGGTTTCAAGATGGGGCCGTTTGAGCTGCTGGATCTGATCGGGCTGGATGTGAATCTGGCCGTGACGCAATCGATCTATGCCGCGTATTTTCACGAGGCGCGGTTCCGGCCGGTGCCCACTCAGCAGCGCCGGGTCGATGCCAATTTGTTGGGCCGCAAGACCGGCCGCGGCTTCTACATATATCCAACCGAAAATAAACCTTAAAAGTTCGCGCCCGTAAGGACGCGGGCATTGACAGCCCGCGTCGACGGGTTTTATAATCATTCGGACGCAAACCGGTTTGTGAAATTTGAGCGCGGCTGGCCCGCACGCCGCAGGAGGTTGCCCGGCACGTAGATTGATGAGCGACGCCCCCATTGACCCTGGCCTAACCCTAAGCATAACTTTCTGGAGGAAGAACCATGCACAAGGAGCGTTTGTTGAACTGGCTGGTGATCGCGGCGCTGTTGCTGGGCGCGCTGCCAGCGGGCACTCCCGCCCAAGCCGCGCCGCTGACCGAAACCGATCGCGCGCTTCAATCGTCGGCGGTGGTGGAACCGAGCGTGTCTGCGCCGTTGTCCGGGCAAGACAACTTGGTGGAAATGCCCGGCTTGGGGCACAACTCGCAAGACTCGTTATATCGCGCGCCGTTTGGCGCAGTCACCCAAAATACGCCGGTCATCCTGCGCTTTCGAACCTTTGCCAACGACGTGACCGGTGTGCGGATTCGCTTTTACGACACGACGCTGGGCAGCGAATATTTTCGCGACATGACGCGCGTGGCACAGAATATCCCCTGCTATACCACGGCGCTGGCCGCGTACAGCTGCGAGTACTGGCAGTATACCGTCACGCCGACCCAGCTGACCAACCTGTACTATCGCTTCATCGTGACCGACGGCACGGCGAGCGTGTATTATGCCGACGACGATTTTAAGGACGGCGGCTGGGGAACAGCGTCACTCACGGCAGTCGATAACAGCTACGTGATCGCGGTGTACGATCCGGCCTTCCAGCCGATTAGCTGGATGCAAGACGCCGTCGTGTATCAGATCTTCCCCGATCGGTTCCGCAACGGCGACCCGGCCAACGATCCGCAGACCGGCGATGTGCGCTACGACGATCCAATCGTTAAGCTGCCGTGGGGCACCCTGCCAGAAGGCCATTGCCGCAACTACGTCGGCGCGAGTGACATTACGTGCCCGTGGCGCTTTGGCCCCCCGCCCCCGTGGGCCGTGCCGCCCACCGTCACCGTGCCACTACCCGAAACTCCGCGCGGTCGCGATTACATGGGCGGCGACCTGAAGGGCGTGACGGAAAAACTGGACTATCTGCAAGCTCTGGGTGTGACGGTGATCTACTTCAACCCCATCTTTGACGCGGGGTCTAACCATAGCTATGACACGCAGGATTACCTGAAGGTCGATCCGTATTTTGGCTCACTGCAAGACTGGGCCGATCTGGTTACTGCGGCCGAGGCGCGCGGCATGAAGGTGATCCTCGACGGCGTGTTCAACCATCTCTCGTCGGATAGCCGGTATTTCGATCGGTATGGGCACTACGCCGAAGTGGGCGCGTGCGAAGCGATCACATCTACCTATCGATCGTGGTTCTACTTCACCGATGTGATTACGCCAG
>JAGOBP010000526.1 GCA_017999195.1 Thermoflexales bacterium | reverse complement strand
TGATTGTTCTGATCGACCACCGGATCGATCGATTGCGAGGCAAACATGTGCGCCACGCCCGGATCGGTGTTGGTGGCGGTGTAATTCTTGGTCGAGGCCTGATACCGCTGGATGCGCTGCGGTGCGCGCTGCACGCCGGACGCGGCCGCTTGTAATTGCGGCGCAGCCGCGCCGCGCGTGACCTGCTTCGCCACCCGATCGGCCTCCTGCTCGTAACGGTCGCCGACTGGGCCGACGGTCAACTTGCCCTGTACATGATTGTTTGATCCGCCCTGTTGCACCACATGCGTCAATTCGTGCGCCAGGAGTTCCTGGCCGCTTGAATTGCCCGGTTGATAGTTGCCTTTGCTAAAGTAAATGTCATGGCCCAAGGTAAAGGCTTTGGCCTGGACCGAGCGATTGAGGGTATCGGCTTGTTGATCGGTGTGGACGCGGACGCCGCCAAAGTCCGACCGGAAGGCCGACTCCATCGAGCCGCGCACGCGATCGGGCAGCGGTTGGCCGCTGCCGCGTGATCGATTGATCGTGTCGCTGATCGGCGCGGCGAGTTCGCCGGATTGAACCGGCTGGCGTTGAAGCTGCGTGACGGCGCGATTGCCGAAGGCGCGCTGCGCCGCCAGCGCCTGGCGCGGCGAAGCAAGTTCACCAGCGACAGACGGTGCGGGCGTGGTTCGTGCGACGATGGGTGCCGCCCGGCGCGGCGTCTTCGCCCGTTGATTAGCTTTAGATTCCACAATTTGAAGGGCCATATGCTGCATCTTTGCTGTGCTTATAGATTGTATGGATTCTGGCCGCTCTGATGCGTCCAGGCGCCCCGGCCGACTCGCGCATAACACCAGAAATTGCCTACGTCGCGCACATCCTGGTGCGATAGCCCGCGCGCTACGGCCACCATTCCGTCGGCCACCGGCTCATTACCGGCGACTTCGACAAACACGCGGAAGTGATTATCACTGCCGGATAAAGTCGTTCGGACTTGAATCCACTGGCTGTCGGCCGGCAGCGCCGGCAAGCGATCGGTCACCGCGGCTTGATTGACCGGATGATTCATGATATTGGGATCAGTCCTGGATCTGGGATTCAGCTGAACCATGGCGTCGATCACTTCGTTGTTCCAGTTGGATGTGGTTCCACGGATGCGCGACCTCGCCAGTTCGGCTTCCAGTTCTTGCGCTCGACGGGCGGCGGCCGCCTGTTTGGCCTTGCGCGCCTCGTCCTTGTCTTTTTTTCGCTCTTTCTTAGCCTGCGCGGCTTTTTCGACTTTGAGTTCTTGTTTTTCAGCCGCCAGCCGCGCGCGCTCTTCTTTTTCTGCCTGCCGCTCGCGGTCCCGGGCCTCGTGCTTCTCTTGTTTGGTGGTGACCTTGTTTTCTTTGACGTAGCGCTTAAGATCTGTAGCCGTGACCAGTTTGGCGTCGAGATCGCCGCGCAGGGTTTGATAAGCCTCCCACGTGGTGTAGGGCGGCGGTTGTTTGTTCAGCCGAGTCACAAAGCCTTTCAGTTCACCGTAGGTAGTGACTTGCGGTATTTCGAAGGCATAGATTTTCAAATCATCGACCGTGCTCTCAACGGTGTCAAAGTCGGCGATGAGGGTGCGTTTGATCCCGGCCCAATCGGTGCCGCCCAGCGAGACGGGCCAGGACAACAGCCCAACATCCCAGCTGGTGTCGAGGTTTAGTTTGCGCTGAATGACGGGTTGACTGGCCCGGGTGGGTAGGTTGATTTGAGACTGTGGCTGCTGCCTAAACTGGTGCTCGGCCCGATCGGCTTCCTGCTCGTAACGGTCGCCGACCGCCCCAACGGTCAATTTGCCCTGTACGTGATTGCTTGATCCGCCCTGTTGCACGACGTGCGTCAACTCGTGCGCGAGGAGTTCCTGACCCTTGGCGTGACCTGGTTGATAGTTGCCTTTGCGAAAGTAAATGTCATGGCCTAAAGTAAAGGCTTTGGCTTGCACCGAGCGATTGAGCGTATCGGCCGATTGATCGGTATGGACGCGCACGCCGCCAAAGTCCGATTGGAACGCGGACTCCATCGAGCCGCGCACGCCATCGGGCAGCGGTTGGCCGCCGCCACGCGTGCGATTGATCGCGCTGCTGATTGGCGCCGCGAGTTCGCCGCCTTGAGTCGGCTGGCGTTGAAGCTGCGTGACGGCGCGATTGCCGAAGGCGCGTTGTAACTGAAGCACATCACCCGTGGCCGTGTCCGCGGCCGCACGCGCAACCACGGCGGGCCGCGCAGGCCGCTGGGCGCGATCGGTTCCGGTGGTGTGTTGTCGCAGACTCATGGTGTGCCCCCGCATCGACCAGAGTGACTGGAGCAGTGTTAACTTTCGATTTGATCGATCATTTCACGCGGCGAAATTTCCGAGTATAAGATCGACATGATGCCGGGCAGATATTGATCCATCATCGACACGTTGGCGTAGACCAGGTTCTTGAAGACAGTGGCATTGAGCGCCAGGTCTTCCGCGTCGAGGCTGGTTTTGTAGCGGATTTCGCCGTCTTCAAAGTCTAGTTCAAAGTTGCCGATGATCAAGCCGTAGTTGGCGCGCGTGATGAATTCGGCCAGGGCCGGGCGCTTCTCGGCGGGCGCGTTGACGGGGCAGACGGAGTAGAAGATGAACTGCCGCTGTTCCTCGCGCGCCTGCGCAAAGCACGTCCACTTGGCGTTCTTGCCGTCGAAGTTCATGCTCAACACCGGGCGATCGGCCAGTTGGATGAACGGCCAGTCGTCGGTTTTGAAGAAGTCCACCATCGCATCGAATAACGGTGTGTCACTCATGATTAGCTGTCCTTGTCCGTGATTAAGCGGCCCATCTTCTGCAATTCGCGGCGCGCCCCATGCATCAAATGATCCATGTTGACTATACCGCCGTTGGCGGCGGCCAGATACGCGGCGCTGATGATGATGTTGCGAATGTTGCCGCCCGCCAGTTTGAAGCGCTTGGCCATCAGGCCCAGGTCCAGATCGGCGGCGCGCGGCACGCCCGGCGGGAAGAGCGTCTGCCAGATGCGCTGGCGATAGGCTTCGTCCGGGAACGGGAAATCGACGGCGAATTGCAGCCGCCGCTTGAAGGCTTCGTCCATGTTGGCGCGCAAGTTGGTCGCCAACACCGTCACGCCGTCATAGGCTTCCATGCGCTGCAACAAGTAACTGATTTCGATGTTGGCGTAGCGATCGTGACTGTCTTTGACTTCACTGCGTTTGCCAAAGATCGCATCGGCTTCATCGAAGAAGAGGATGGCATTGCTGCTGGCCGCTTCATCGAAGATGCGGCCCAGGTTTTTCTCGGTCTCGCCGATGTATTTGTTGACGACGGTGGACAGATCGATTTTGTAGAGATCGAGTTCCAACTCGGCGGCGATGACTTCGGCGGCCATGGTTTTGCCGGTGCCGGGCGGCCCGCTGAAGAGGACGGTCACGCCGCTGCTGGACGCCAACTTCTCGCCGACGCCCCACG
>JAGOBP010000527.1 GCA_017999195.1 Thermoflexales bacterium | reverse complement strand
GCATTGTTGATCCAGATATCGATGCAACCAAACCGCTTGATCGATTGATCCCACAACGTCTGAACTTGTTCATATACGGTCATATCGGCGGGGAAGCCGCCTACCCGATCGGCCCCGTGGCGGCCCGCGAGGTCACTCATGGCTTGATCGACTGCGCTTTGTGATCGGCCATTGACAACCACGCGGCAGCCGCGCTGGAGAAATTCGTGCGCCAGCCCAAATCCGATGCCGCGTGTGCTGCCCGTAACAACGATGGTTTTTGTCATGAACTTAGTTTGGCCTAACTTCCCAGAACGTTTCCGAAAAGTGGCGCGCTTTGACAAACCACATCATCATTCGGAACTGAAAGCCATACTTACGCTTGAGGGCGGCCTTGGCCGCCTCGAATTCTTCCGGCGGCAGCACTCGTGCCACGCCATCGATTGGATCACCCAGCGGCTTGCCGTTCATCGTGCTGGGCGCAACGGCAACTTTGGGGTTGTTGCGAATGCGCTTGATTTTGCCTGTATGCGGCTGCGAGGTGCCTACCAGCCGTTCGCCGTCCAGCGCAAACCACACCGGTGTGGCGACGGGCTGGCCGCTCTTGCGATACGTCGTAAGGTTGATGAATTGCGGCTTCGCCAATGAAGAGAATGAATTGCCCATATTGAATTCTGCTCCTTGAAAAATAACTCAGGCTTGCTGCGCCAGCGCGCGCCGCGCCCGACGGATAAACTCGCGCTCAGATTCATACGTCGTCAGACGCTCGGCCTCGTCGCGCTTCACCCACTTGCACTGAAAATTCTCGTGCGCGTATTGCGGCCCGGTATAAGCCTGTTCGCTATCGAGTTGCATCAAGAAATAAGACTCGGTGCGAGTGACTTCGCGGTCTTTCAGATAATCGTAAAAGGTATGGGTGTAAGAACCGAGGTCAGCCAGAATGGTCACATCAGCGTAACCGGTCTCTTCTTGCACTTCGCGCACGGCGGCTTGTTCGCGCGTTTCGCCCTGTTCGATGTGGCCTTTGGGTAAACGCAGTTCCCGGCGGCCGGGACGTTCCAACAGCAAAAACCACGCGCCATTCTCGCGAATGACCACGCCGCCTGCCGCCTGATAACGAATCGGTTTGTTCATGCTGCCGCCCCTTGCGCCGCGGCCCGTTTCGAGCGCGCCAACCGATCGGCCTGGCGTTGCTGCCCCTGTTCCCAGCGCTGCCGCTCGTCGTCGGTCTCGATCACCAGACCGGGCACTTCGCTGGGCCGCCCCGATTGATCGAGCGCGACAAAGACCAGAAAAGCATCGTTGGTGTGCGTCTTGTTGCCCGTCAAAATATCTTCGGCTTCCACGTGGACTTCAATTTCCATCGACGTGCGCCCCACACACGTCAGGCGCGCCGTAAAGGTGACCAAATTGCCCACATGCACGGGCGACAAGAATCGCAGCGAGTCCACCGCCACCGTCACCGCGGGCTGTCGCGCGTGGCGCATGGCACACAGGCCGCCCGCCTCGTCGATGAGTTTCATCACCCAGCCGCCGTGCACGTTGCCCAGATTGTTGGCGTGCTCCGGCTGCATAAACTGCGTCAGCACCACCATGGACTCGGCTATGCGTTTGCTTTCCACACCTGCTCCTTAACGCCAGTCAACACAAAACGGCCACCGACTAATCGGTGGCCGCCGTCGAACGACAAAAACAATCGGACGCGACCGGGTTCTAGCCCTTGGCGCGCGCCATGATGTACTCGACCGCCCCGCCGACGGTCGTGATCGTCTGGGCATCCTCGTCGGAAATCTCGGCGTTGAACTTCTCTTCAAACGCCATGATCAACTCGACCAGGTCCAGCGAGTCGGCTTCGAGTTCTTCGCGGAAACGCGCAGTCTCGACCACCTTCGACTTGTCGACGCCCAGCAATTCGCTGATAATGCCTTGAATTTGGGTGTAGACTTCGGCGCGATCCAATTCTGCCATGTTAGTATCTCCTTAGTTGGCCCGTTGGGAATTGGGCCTATTGTAATGTTTGACTTGAAATTGTCAAGCACTGCTTGACATCCAATGCGGACGTGTTACCATCTCGCACCATATAACCCGCGTCGCGCCAAAGAGTTGCGCCGAAGCCCAAAGGAGTTGCATGACGATTGAACGCCGCAAAGCCGACCATATTCGCATCAACCTGGATGAAGACGTCGGGTTTGATCGACTCACGGTCGGTTTTGAACAGTACCGATTTATCCATCAAGCGTTACCGGAACTAGACCTCAAGACGGTTTCGCTCACCACCCGATTGTTCCACAAGTCCCTACAGGCCCCCGTGCTCATTTCGTCCATGACGGGCGGCACGGAACAGGCGCGACAGATCAACCTAAATCTGGCGCAGGCCGCCCAGCACTACGGCGTAGCGATGGGCCTCGGCTCGCAGCGAGCGGGCATTCAGCATCCCGAAGTGGCCGACACGTTCAAAGTCCGCTCGGTCGCGCCCGATATTCTGCTCTTTGCCAACCTGGGCGCGGTACAGTTCAACTACGGTTACGATGTGGAACACTGCATTGAAGCAGTCCAAATGATCGAAGCCGACGCGTTGATTTTGCACCTGAATCCCTTGCAAGAAGCCGTCCAGCCCGAAGGCGACATCAACTTCAGCGGCCTTATCAGAAAGATCGAAGCCGTCTGCAAGCGATTGCCCGTACCCGTCATCGCCAAAGAAGTCGGTTGGGGTATCAGCGAACAGGCCGCCAAAATGCTGGCTGATGCAGGCGTGGCCGCGATTGATGTGGCGGGGTCGGGCGGCACATCCTGGAGCCAGGTGGAGTTATTCCGCGCCCCCGATGATCTGCATCGACGCGTCGCGGCCGCCTTCCGCGATTGGGGCATCCCCACCGCCGAGTCCGTCCAGATGGTCAAGCGCGCCGCGCCCAACCTGCCCATCATTGCCTCCGGCGGCATTCGCTCTGGCATTGACATCGCCAAAGCCATTGCCCTGGGTGCAACCCTCGGCGGCATGGCCGGGCCATTCTTGAAAGCGGCCACCATCTCAGCGGAAGCGGTGATGGAAACATTGGAAGAAACCGTCCGCGTGTTACGCATCGCCATGTTTTCGGCGGGTGCGAGCAGCATCGAAGCACTGCAAAAGACGCCGTTGATTCGTGAGCGGTAATCGGTCAATCGGTCGATTGGTAACCGGTCAATCGGTCGATTGGTAACCGGTCAACCAGTTACCCGTTCACCAGTTACCAATTGACCACTCACCACTATCTCACTATGCCACTAGCTCACTACTTCACTAAATATCTCCCCGCCATCGATGCCGAAATGCGGGACGTTGTGCGACCATCGCAGGCCGACGCTGCGCTCGACGTGTTTTACGGCATGTTGCACTATCACCTCGGCTGGGTGGATGCGGAGTTCAAACCCGCGTTGTCCGATTCAGGCAAACGCCTGCGCCCTATCCTGACGCTGCTCACCTGCGAAGCCGCCGGTGGCGATT
>JAGOBP010000525.1 GCA_017999195.1 Thermoflexales bacterium | reverse complement strand
TTAGCCGGTCGCCAACACATTCAACAGCGCCAGGATAAAGAACAGCACGGCCAAGCCGATGGTGGCATTGTAGATCGTCTTCTCGACGCCGCGGCGGGTGCGATAGACTGAACTGTCCGAACCGCCAAACATGCTGCCCGCTGACGAGCTGCGCGCCTGGAAGATGACGATGACGATCAGCGAGATCGACACGATGATCTGAGCGATGTTCAAATAGACTTGCACGAGAATTCTCCTGTCAGGAAGCTGGGCGAGATTATATCATGCCGTTCTCACCCGCGCAACCACTTGAACTTGTCTTCTATGCCGCCGGCAGATTCTATGCCGCGCCTGGCAGGAAGAAAAACGCCAGCGCGATGATCACATAAACCGCCAGCAGCATGGCGCCTTCCAGCCAATTCGACTCGCCGTCGATGGACACGAACGCCGCGATCACCGCCGCCGCCGTCAAGCCGATCATCTCGAAGCCGTTGAATTCCAGCGTCAGCGGCTGGCCCATCGCCAGGCTCAGGAAGACCAGCACCGGCGCGACAAACAGCGCGATTTGCAGGCTAGAACCCAGCGCAATCGATAGACTCAGATCCATCTGGTTCTTGATCGCCACCTGCACGGCGACCAGGTGCTCGGCCACATTGCCGATAATGGGCACGATGATGATACCCACAAAGAATTCGCTAAAGCCTAACGCGGACGTTACGCCCTCCACTGAGCCGACCAAAAACTCGCTCATTAGCGCAATGCCCACCGTGGCCGCGCCCAACACGCCCAGCGCCTGCTTCGGCGTCCAATGCGGTCCGCTGTGCGACGGCTTGACTTGCGGTCCGGCTTCTACTTCCTCGGTTGTGCGCGATTTCAATTGATACACAATCGACAACACGTAGATCAGCAACATCGCCGCCGCCGCCGTCAGACTCAACTCTTCCACGCGCAGCGTGTCCGGCTCGATCGCGGCGTTAAAGATCGAAGGCACGCTGATGGCGATCACGGCTAGAATCGTCATCGTGGCATCCAGACCCACGTGTCCCCGATTGAACTTCTGCAACCCGTTCTTCAGGCCGCCGGCCAGAATGCTCAGGCCCAGCACCAGCAGCAAATTGCCCAGAATCGAGCCGATGATCGAGGCTTTGACGAGATCGAGCAAGCCCGCGCGAATGGCAAACAGCGTGATGATCAACTCGGCCGCATTGCCCAGCGTGGCATTCAGCAGGCCGCCGATGCGCGGCCCGGTCTTCTCGGCCAGCGCTTCCGTCGCAACCCCCATCAAACCCGCCAGCGGAATCACCGCCAGCGCCGACGCTGCGAAGATGACCAGATCGCCCCAGTGCGCCAATTCCGCCACCAGCGCGATCGGCACAAACACCAGTAACCACTTGATTTTTCCCATGTCTACTCCCGTTATGAAAATGGATTAACAAACATTGGTGAAGTTGTCTGGCGCGGCACGATCACATTTAGCGCGCGCGGCGCCACCTCGATCGCGATCGGTGTCTGCCCGATCGGTTCGGCGTCGACGTGCGCGAAACACGGCCGCTTGGCGCGAATGTAAAGATGCTGACCGCGTAACGTGATCACGTCGGAATTTTGTGCCGTGCGCCGCAACACCACCAGCGCCATATGCCGCAGCGCTTCGCGGAAACTGCCGCCTTTGAAAATAGCGACATCCAACCAGCCGTCATCGAGCAGGGCGTCCGGCGCGGCCTTCACGATGCCGCCGTACAACTGCGCATTGCTGATCAGTACCATCAAGGCGCGGCATCTAATCTCGCGCTGATCGATTGTGATCGTCAGGCGCGTCCCGCGATACTTCGTCGCAATCCAGAACGCGCGCCACGTATAACCCACAATGCCGAAGCGCTTGACCCACGGCGGTCGCGGCTCGATCTGCGCCGTCACGTGCGCGTCCAGGCCGATGCCCGCCCACAGCACAAAATAGCGGCCGTTGGCGCGCCCCAGATCGATCGGACGGATGACGCCCTCTGCCATTGATCGGGCCGCGTCCATCAACTGTTGCGGATACAGCGGCAACGGCACGGGCACACCAATCTGTCGCGCCCACACATTGGCTGTGCCGCTGGGCAAGACGCCCAGCGCCACATTGCTCATGGCTAGGGCATTGGCCGCTTCATTGATACTGCCGTCGCCGCCCGCCACCAGCACCACATCCTGCTGTTGATCGCGCGCTTGCGCGGCCAATCGCTGCAAGTCACCGGCCCGCTGCGTGGCTTGCACGTCGAGCTGCCAGCCGTGCTCGCGCAGTACCGCAACTGCGCCGGGCAAAATCGCGCCGACGTTATGAGTGCCCGATACCGGATTGTAAATGAGGGTGGCGCGTGTGCCGGGACCGAGCGATGCTGATGACTGCTGATTGTGGCTCATGGCTCGGGCTGATTATAGTTGATTGCCCTGTTATTTGGCAACCGCACTTTATCGAATTGCGGTACAATAGCCACCGATGCCGCAAGACGGTTGACGATCACCCATTGACCGTCAGTCGTCTTGCGTTAACCGTCTTGATCATTGATCATTGCTAATTGTTCATTGCTCATTGCCTATGGCTGATTACATTCTCAACAATCGCTATCGTTTGCTCGCCCAGGTGGCCAGCGGCGGCATGGCCGTGGTCTACAAAGCCCACGACCTGACGCTGAACCGCGTGGTGGCCGTGAAAATTCTGCGCGAGAACTTCGCGGAAGATTCGGGGTTTCGCGCGCGTTTTCAAAGCGAGGCGCAGGCCGCGGCGAATCTGGCGCATCCCAACATCGTGACCGTGTACGACTACGGCCAGGATGGCAATCGCGCCTACATCGTGATGGAGTTTGTGGAAGGCCGCGATCTCAAGAGCGTCATTCGCGCGGAGTCACCGCTGCCGATGGATCGTGCCATCGATCTGATGGCGCAGGCGTGCGCGGCGCTGGGGCACGCGCATCGCGCCGGGCTGGTGCACTGCGACGTGAAGCCGCAAAACCTCATCGTGACGCCCGACGGCCGCTTGAAAGTTACGGACTTTGGTATTGCGCGGGCCATCTCGCAGAGCATGCCGCAAAATGTCGAAACGGTCTGGGGCACGCCGCATTATTTCTCGCCCGAGCAAGCCGCCGGAGAAGCGCCCACGCCCGCCAGCGATGTCTACAGTTTAGGCGTTGTGATGTATGAGATGCTGTCCGGCCAGCTGCCCTTCGATGCGGACAATCACACTGATCTGGCGATGCAGCATTTGCAAGATCAGCCGCCGCCGCTCACCGCACTCAATCCCGCCGTGCCCATCCAGATCGAGCAGATCATCAATCGGGTGATGGCGAAAGACCCGACGGCGCGGTATCGAACCGCCGATCAATTCGGTCGCACCCTCATGGATTATCGCCGTTTGGCCGATCAGATGACAGGCCTGCAAAATGCCGTGCCGATCAACGTCGGATCAAATTCAACCACCGTGGGGGCCGCCGCCCGCCCGATCGTTCCGGCGACGCCGA
>JAGOBP010000524.1 GCA_017999195.1 Thermoflexales bacterium | reverse complement strand
ATGAAGGCCTGCGCGGCGTCATTCAAGTCGGCGGGCCAGGTGGTGTGCGATAACACCGCATGCACGCGCGTGACCGTGCCCACATAACCGGCCTCGATCTGCCGCGTCTTGCCCAGCGCCGTCGCCATGTCGTGGAAACCGGCCGTATCCAAAAACGCCTGCGCCACCGCCACGTCGAACTTATCCGCTTCGGCGGCCGTGGGCGCGTCTTCCAGCCAATGCTCGATCGAGTGCGAGAGTTCGTGCTGCGCGTCATGCACGGTCTCGGCCACCCCGATCGCTTTGTCCGCCTCACCGGCTTCCAACGCCGCCGCAAAGTCCGTCAGCGACTGGCTAAACGCTTGCGCGGCGTCATTCAAGTCGGCGGGCCAGGTGGTGTGCGCCAGCACCTTGTTGACGCGCGTGACCGTGCTCACGTACGCCGCCTCGATCTGTTTGGTTTCGGCCAGCGCCGTCGCCATATCGTGGAATCCGGCGGAATCCATGAAGTATTGCGCCACCGCCACATCGAAGACGTCCGCTTCGCGGGCGTCCGCTTCGCCGGTAGCGGCTTCGCCGTGCTCCAACGCATGATCAATCGCGTGCGACAGTTCATGCTGCGCGTCGTGGATGCCGTCAGACAACTCGATGGCTTTGTCCACCTCACCGGCTTCCAGCGCCGTCTTGAAGTCATGCAGCTGCGCACCAAAGGCCTGTCCAGCCGTGCTCACATCATCGGGCCACAGCGTCTGCGCCAGCAGCGTAGCGACGCGCTTCACGGTGTCGGCATACGCGGCGTCGATCTGCTTGGTCTCCGACAAGGTCGTCGCCATATCATGGAAACCGGCGGAGTCCATGAAGTATTGCGCCACGCTAATCTGGAAGGGATCGACGCTGAGGGCGTGGGCGTGATCGTGGGTCATCGCGCCGGTCGATGCGGACAGCGTACTGAGGGCGGCCACCAGCCGATCGGCATTGGTGTGGAAGACCAGCATCAAATCCAGATCGTCGCCGGGGAAGTTGATCAGATCGATCTTGGTCGCGCCGGTGGCGTCCGCGATCGGTTGGCCGCCGGGCATATGCGCGTTCTCGAAGACCACCGTCGGGTGCGCATCGGCCAGCGTCTTCAGATCATTGGGCGTCAGCGGCATGGGGCCGTACGTGCCGGCCGGTTTCAGGCCAGCCATCATCACCCAGGGCACGGCAAAGGCTTGTGCCACCACCACCGGCTGTTGGCCGCCCAGCGCGTCTTTGACCATCTCGGCTAGATGCGCGTAATGCGTGTCGAATTCCTTCAGGTATTCGGCGGCCTGCTCGCTGGTGCCGAACAATTCACCCAGGCGCGTGACTTCCTTGCGAATCGCTTCCGGGCTGTTCTCGGTGGCAACGGTGATCACCTTTTTACTGTCGCCGCCCGCCGCTTCTTGCAGGCGCGCCGCAAAGCCTTCGAAGCCCGCCAGCAGCACATAGTCGGCGCTGCTGACGGCGGCCAGATCGGACGGCTTGGGATCATAGTCAGGCGGATGTTGCAGGTTGCTGGGCGCAATGACGGTGATGTCCGTTGCGCCCGCCGCTTTGGCAAACGCACCCACCCAACTGGTAGACGCAACGATCTTCAGCGTAGGCTTGGCCGGAGCCGTCGTGGGTAGGGCGACCGGCGCGGCCGTGGGGACCGCCGCCATGTCGGTCGGTTTGGCCGGGGCCGCAGTCGGTGCAGCCGGGGCAGCTGGTGCGGCGCAGGCCGCGATCAGCAGCAACCCCATCAACAGTGAAAATAGTCGTAACATATGGCGTGACATTGAAATCTCCCTTGGTTCGCGCGAGGCTATCGCGCGGGCTTGAATTTAGTGTTTTTTGAAGTACGTCAACAGGGACAGGCCGCCGACCGTCAGCACCAGCATCGGGCCGGGCGGTTGATTGAGTGCCAGCGTCAGCACGAAGCCCAGCCCGTTGCCGACGAGGGCGAGGACGATGGACCAGCGCACCATCGAGCCGAGCGACGTGCCCAGATTGCGCGCGCCCAGCGCGGGCAGCAGCGTGATCGCATCGACCAGCAGCGCGCCCGTGAACTTGACCGACGCGGCGATGGCGACGGCGATGACGACCAGCAAGATCAGCGTCAGGCGTTGAATGTCCACGCCCGAACAGAGCGCGATTTCACGGTCGTACAAGAGCAGGGCCAGATTGCGCCGCTGCGCGACGTACAAGCCGATCACGATTGCGCCGATCGCGGCCAGAATGATCACGTCCAACGTGCGCGTCGCCAGAATCGAGCCCCACAACAACTCGAACGCGCCATTGGCATTGACGCCCGAGACCGACAACATGAACAAGGCCGCGGCGACGGCCAACGGCATGAGAAAACCCATCGGGCTGGAAAGACCCGCCGGCCGATCGGCCAACGGCGCGACGACGGCGCCACTCGCCGCGCACAGCCCCAAAGCGATCAGCATCGGTTCAACTTTCAGAATCAGTCCCAGCGCAATGCCCAGCAGCGCCACGTGCATCATGGCGAAACGCACGGGCTGAATGTTCAAGCCGATGATGAACACGCCCGCGACGGGCATCGTCACGCTGGCGATGATCAGGGCGAGCAGGGCGCGCTGCACCGGCAGCAACTGCATCAGATCGAGGATGTGCACCACGTTCACGCGCCCACCTCGTTCAGGCTTCCGCCTGCCATTTCGACGACGCGCGTGCAGCGGGCCACCACGCGCCGATCGTGCGTGACGATCAACAGCGTGGCGGATAGTTCGGCCAGCGCTTCCGCCATCGCCGTTTGCCCCGCAAAATCCAGCGCCGCTGAAGGTTCATCGGCGATCAGCAGGCCCGCTTCCGCCGACAACGCGCCCAGCGCCCGCGCCAGAAACACGCGCTGCAACTGTCCGCCGGATAGCGTGTGCAAAGGCCGCTCCGACAGGTGCGACACGCCCAACTTCTGCGCCGCGACCTGCGCCGCGGCCAGGTGTTGACTGCTGGCCAGCAGTTCCTGCACGCGCAACGGAAACTGGCCCGCCGCCTGACGCTGCGGCATGTAGGCGATGCGTCGTCGCCGCGCCTGCCAGTCGGCGGCGGTGCGCGCCTCTTTGCCGTCCAGCCGGATGCGGCCCGCGTAGCGTGGATGCAGGCCCAGCACTGCGCGTAACAGCGTAGTCTTGCCCGAGCCGTTGCCGCCGATGAGGGCGACGTGATCGCCGGGGTGCAGCACCAGGTTGACGGATTCCACCGCTTGATGCGCGCCGTGCCAGCACGACACTTCGTCCAGTTGCAAGAGAGCAGGTTGGGTCATTTCAACTGGCTCGCACGGCACGCAAGCGGATGGGCGTCCAACGGTTTCGGCGCGCGCCCCACAGCAGATACAGGCCGATCGGGATGTCGTACAACAGACAGGCCAACGGCAGGTCCAGCAGTTGCGGCGGCAGATCGCGCGGCACAAAATCCCACACGGGATGAAACAGCCACGCCAGTGCCAGAAAGTACGGCGATTTGAAT
>JAGOBP010000523.1 GCA_017999195.1 Thermoflexales bacterium | reverse complement strand
GCCATAAACCGATCGATTGATCCGAACTGCGCGGCCAATGCTTCGGCGGCGACGCTGCCCACATGCGGAATACCCAGGCCCGCGATCAGCCGATCGAGCGGCCGGGATTTGGAGGCGTCGATCGCTTGCAGCAATTTATCGGCCTTTTTCTCGGCAAATCCTTCCAATTCCAAGAGTTGATCGCGGGTAACGGAATAAATGTCAGCCACATCTTCGACCAAACCCGCCTCGATCAACTGCGACGCGATCTTCTCGCCTAAACCATCGATGTCTAGCGCGCCCTTGCTTACGAAGAACTGCACGGCGCGATCCAGGCGGCCGGGGCAATCACGATTGGGACAATAGATCGCCACTTCGCCTTCGCGCTTAAGCGTGGGCGTTTCGCAAAAAGGACATTTCTCTGGCGGCATGATGACGCGTTCGTCACCGGTGCGCGCACCCACCACCGGCCCGGCAATGTAGGGGATCACGTCGCCCGAGCGTTTAACGATCACCCGATCACCAATGCGAATATCCTTGCGTGCGATATCGTCGTAGTTGTGCAGCGTCGCCCGCTCGATGGTGACACCGCCCACCATCACCGGTTCGAGGATGGCATACGGGGCCATCATGCCGGTGCGACCAATGTTCACGCCCAGGTCGAGCAACTTCGTCGTGGCCTCACGCGCCGGGAATTTCAGCGCAATCGCGCCGCGCGGGTCTTTGCCCGAAACGCCCAAGCTGACCTGCAAATCAAGATCATCGATCTTGAGCACCAGACCATCGGCTTCAAACGGCAACTCGTCGCGCTTATCACGCCACGTCTCGCAATAGGCAATCGCTTCATCCAGATCATCGAAGCGCCGAACGGTATCTGACACCGGAAAACCCAGGTCATTCAGATAACGCAACAACGCCCACTGCGAGCGCGGCGTATCGCCATCAGCGGCCACGATTTGATAACACAACAAACTGATCGGGCGTGTGGCCGTGACGCGTGAATCGAGTTGGCGCAAAAAGCCCGCCGCCGCATTACGCGGATTGGCAAAGGTCTTGCCGCCGTCTTTTTCAATCGCGGCGTTCATCGCTTCAAAGGCTTGCGTTTCGATGAAGGCTTCGCCGCGCACGACGAGCGTTTCAGGTACAGCCATTTCACCCGACACGGGAATCTTCAGCGGTACAGCACGCACGGTGCGCAAATTCGGTGTGATGTCTTCACCGATGACGCCATCGCCGCGCGTCGCGCCCTGCGCAAATACGCCGTTGCGATAATGCAACACGACCGTCAAGCCATCGATCTTCGGTTCAACCGTGAATTGCACCGTGCGGCCTTCGGGAATAAGTTTCGCAATGCGCTCATACCACGCCCGGACATCATCACCGTTGAACGCATTCGCCAGCGACAGAATCGGCGCGGGATGCGCCACTTTCGCAAAGCGCTCGCTCAACAGGCCGCCCACGCGCTGTGTCGGCGAATCGGGCGTGATCCAGTCGGGATGCTCGGCTTCGATCTGGCGCAGTTCGATCAACAAACGATCGTACTCAACATCGCTGATGACAGGGTCATCGAGCACGTGATACCGATAGTTGTGAAAGTTGATCTGGTCGCGTAATTCAATCAGACGGGAATGTTGATCGGACATTGGTTCAACCATTCGTACTGCGTAATTCGTACTGCGTAAAAGGCGCTCAAATTACGCATCACGTATTACGCATTACAGTGATGCCTTAATCGCTCCACCATCCACCGGCAGCACGATGCCATGCACATACGACGCGCGCGGCGAGGCCAGCCACACCAACGCATCAGCGAATTCATCCGGCTGGCCCATGCGGCCAAAGGGAATCGTCGCCGTGATCTTGCGCATCTCGTCTTCGGGCGTCGAGGCATTCACCTTGGCGCGGCCTTGCATCAATTCCACCACGCGCTCGGTTTGTGTCCAGCCCGGCGCGATGGCATTGACGCGAATGCCCTGCGGACCCAGTTCATTCGCCAATGTTTTCAACATGCCGATCACGGCCATGCGTAACGAATTGGACAACAGCAAATTATCGACCGGCTGCTTCACCGACAACGACGTGATCGCCACGATCGAGCCGCGCTGCCGCCCGTCGTTTTTCAGCAGATGCGGCAGCGCCGCGTAACACAATCGGACTGCGCTCATCAACGTCAGTTGGAAGGCGGCTTCCCATTGTTCGATCTTCAAGTTCACAAACGGGCCACCGGCCGGGCCACCCGCATTGATCACCAACACATCCAGCCGCCCCCAGTGATCGATCACGGCCTGCACCATCTGCGCGGCCGATTCCGGTTGGGCCACATCGCCGACAAGGGGCAACACCTCCGCGCCTGTGGCCTGCGCGATCGCTTGCGCCGTGCCGTTGATGCGCCCCGCATCCCGCGCCGAAATCGCCACGCGCGCGCCTTCTTCCGCAAAACGTCGCGCCGTCGCCGCGCCCAGGCCGCGCGAAGCGGCTGTGACCAATACAACTTTGTCTTTCAATTGGAGATCCATAATCCCTCCAGATAATTGGCTAAACGATATCGAATTGAACCGGGCGAATAAATTCGCAGCAACCACCACACGAAGTCGGCCTTCGCCGACCAGCCGACGAAGGTCGGCTTTGTGGATTTGCTGGTGCAGTTTTAACGGCCAAACGCCATCTCATCTTGTCGAGTCTATCCTGATTCAGCCGCAAACTCAAACTTGAATTGCAAATGTCCAATCCCGATCACATCACCCTGCCCGATGACCAGTGGCTCATCGACCGCGAGGTTGTTCAGCAATGTGCCATTGCGACTGCCGCGATCTTCCAGCCACCATTGGCCGCTGCGCCACGCCACGATGGCATGTTCGGCGCTGGCATACGGATCCGCCAAGACAATCGCGTTGGAATCGGCGCGGCCCAAGGTGGTGTACGCCAACAACGGCAAGACTTGATCGGGTGTGAAGCCTTCGCCCGCTTGCACCACTCGCAAACGAGCAGGCCGCTCACGCACGATGGTCGCTGCGGCCACTTGTCGCGCCCCACGCAAATCGCGCCACAACAAGACAAAGACCGCGATCAGGAAAGCGTACAGCAAGCCTGTTAGAATAATCCGACCGATAAAGAGCAATACATCCATAATGACAAATTAAAAATGACCAATGACAAAGGCTTACTTACCAAAGGGCAGCGTATCTTGTTCTTTCACGGGCGGTTCGGGCGGAGTGGGTGTGTCTTCACCAAAGATAACTTGCGCGCCAGCCAAGGCGATGACATCACCCGCATTCAGCACGATTTCGGACGCAGGCCGATCGTTAACGGTGGTGCCGCCGCTCGAACCCGTATCGTACAACACGTAACGTCCGTGCCTAATCCGCAGTTGTGCGTGATGGCGCGAGACGCGCGCATCATCCAGCACGATGTCGTTATCCAAAGCCCGCCCCAGCGTGATCACCGGCTTGACCAGCGGCACGTGACGGCGGCCCTCCAAAATCAGGAAACTGTGGAC
>JAGOBP010000051.1 GCA_017999195.1 Thermoflexales bacterium | reverse complement strand
ACACCGTATGGCGAAGAATGGACGTGGTTGGACAGGGAACAAATTCGCGCGGAAGTCAATTCACCCTTGTATTTGGGCGGTTTATACGGACACGATGTCGCGATGACCAACCCCGCCCGATTGGCCTGGGGCCTCCGACGGGCCTGTTTGCAGTTGGGCGTGCGGCTCTTCGAGCGGACACCCGCGATCGGGTTGGAACAGGCCGCCCGCGCGATGCAAGTGCGTACGCCTTACGGTTCCATTCGCGCGAATAAAGTCGCTTTAGCCACCAATGCTTATCCGCCGTTGATCAAGCGCCTGAATTTTTACATCGTGCCGGTGTATGACTATGTGCTGGTGACGGAGCCGTTGTCCGAGCAGCAGCGCGAATCGATCGGGTGGCACAAGCGTCAGGGCATCAGCGATGTGGGCAATCAGTTTCATTACTATCGCACCACCATCGATGGCCGAATTTTATGGGGCGGTTACGATGCGGTGTACTATCACAATAATGGTATGGGGCCGCAGTTCGATCAGAACGAGGCATCGTTTGGGCGTTTGGCCGAGCATTTCTTTGCGGCGTTTCCGCAATTGCGCGGTTTGCGCTTTTCGCACGCCTTTGGTGGGGCCATCGATACGTGCTCGCGGTTCAGTCCGTTTTGGGGCACGACGAATAGTGGACACGTGGCGTATGCGCTGGGTTACACGGGCTTGGGCGTGGGCGCGTCGCGCTTTGGAGCGCAGGTGATGTTGGACCTGCTGGACAAACGCGAGACGGAACGCACACGCTTGGAGATGGTGAAGTCCAAGCCGTTTCCGTTTCCGCCGGAGCCGTTCCGCGCACCTATCATCAACTTCACGCGTTGGTCGCTGGATCAGGCCGATCGACACAGCGGGCAGCGCAATCTGTGGCTGCGCACGCTCGATAAGTTGGGGCTGGGGTTTGATTCATAATGTCGCACGCAAAGAGGCAAAGTCGCAAAGTGTTGGCTTTTCTTGGCGGCTTTGCGGCTTAGCGTGAGGCTTTGTCACTTCGGTTGCGGTGCTCGTATCATGATCCAATAGCGCGTCTGCGTCGTCGGTTCGAGGTGATCGGCTACGGCCTTGAAGCCCAGTCGATTGTAGAAGCGCAGACTGGCCGCGTTGTAGGTCTCCAGAAAACACGGCACTTGCGCGGCATCCGCTTGATGTAATGTCGGCTCAAGCATAGCGCGTCCTAAACCTCGGCCCTGTTGCGACGGAGCCACGCCCAGAATCGATAAATACCAACTCCCCTCAGGCACGACGGCGTGCGCGGTCGGTTCCATGAAGTCGATGATCGCTCGATAATGAGCAAGGCCGCGCGGGCCAAGCACTGTGGCAAACGCAGTCAGTTTGGCTTTGGCCGCGGATTGTGTCACCTCGGTCGATTGCGGCACAGTCCAAATCGCCGCGCCCTGTGCTTCAAGTGTCACTACGCCAATCTCGTACCCTTCGCGCAACGAGTAGTGAAAGTAGTCGATCAAGGCCGCACGTCGCGCCACGATATCACCTTCAAAATCGACTGAAATCGCCGCGTAAAACGGATCGGCGATCAGGGCGTCGGCTAAAACGGCGGAGGCGAGTCGTTCAATTTTACATTGATCGGTCATGACGTTTGTCGCGTGCGGCCATCAATTCAATTCGACGGCGGCCTTAGATTTTCTCCGGCACAATATACCGCTCGTACCACTGCACAATCGTTACCGCATGATCGGTCTTCCACCAGATCGACCAGACATCCTGCACGTAGTCTGCAAGGCGCGCCGTACGCGCGGACGGTGTGGGCGCGGCCACGATGTCGGCAATCTTCAGGCTGTCCGCAAACGAGGGCGGCGTCAGCCACGTAAAGCGTTCGTGCTTGTGGCGCGAGCCATCGCGCAGGCCGCGCGTGCGCAGCCAGATCGCGCGCTCGATGGACACGCCTCGTTCAAGAACACCGTACAACGTCAACAGATGTACCGCCACCGATTGAATGGCCTGATTCGACGGCGCGCTGAAATGCGTCAGCGTGCCGGGATGCTGCGTGGCATACGCATCGACGAGCAGCGCGTTGAGGGGGCCGGGCGCGATCGGGGGTTCACCGCCGCCACTCAGCGCCGAGTACATCGCCCAGCAACTGGGCGACGCGCCCAGATAGCGATGCACTGGCCCATCGAATTTGGGCAGCACGACGCGACAATCGGGGCAGGTTTCGGTCTCCGCCTTCATCGCCGTAGCCGCGCCATGTTATAGGAGTCCACGAATTGCCCGTCACGGAAGGCATAATCCATGAGCGTGCCTTCGATCTGAAAACCGAATTTCTGGTACAGGCGCAGCGCGGGTTCGTTGTCCGTGTAAACTTCAAGTTCGAGGCGGCGCAGGTTAAGCCAGCGATCGGCCAGATCAACGACGGCCTGCATGAGCAGCGTGCCCACGCCCTGGCCCTGCCAGTCGTCGCGCACCGCCATGCCGATCTGCCCGCTGTGCCGTCGGCGGGGCGAGTTGGCGTTGTTGTGCAGGCCGATCATACCGATAACGTCGTCTTCGACACAGGCTAGCAACTGGATGGCTCCCGCATCGTCGAGGCGTTTGCGCCAGTAGTCGGCGGATTGATACGGGATTTGGTTCGTGCCCCAGATGGCGCGCGGGCCAAGGTAGATGCGGCGCACAGCGTCGGCGTCGTCAACCGTGGCCCGTCGGATGGTGATGGTCATGAGATGCCTCCCGTGGCAGGATGTAAAAATTATAGCCGATTACGTAGGGACGAAGCATTCGCGCTTACCACGTTCCCCGCGCTTGAGAGTATAATCGTCGTCAGTCCTCATCGCATACGGAGTCTTCCATGGATCGGATTGAAGTTTTACGCTATATCCGCGAATCATTCGATGACAACGAACTCCGCGAATTGTGCTTCCGGCTGAACGTCAACTATGAAGACTTGAGCGGCGAGAATCGCGCGGCCAAAGCCCGCGAACTCGTGGCGCTGTGCGAACGGCGTGAGCGCTTGACTGAACTGGAATCAACGGCGCAGCAATTGATCAACGACTACACCAGCGGTCAACACCCGCGACCTGTCGCCCCGGCGGCGAATGCCGCGACTAGCGGCGGCGTTACCTTCAATGCCAACACGAACAACCCTACCCGCGAAGGCACGGGCCGCCATAAAATCCCCAGTGGCCCGACCCCAACCCCCCCCCCCCTTCCCCCCACCCCGCCCCGCCCGCCCGATCACTTCACCGGCCGCGAAGCCGATCTGGACAAATTCACGCGCTTGCTCACCTCGGGGCAGAGTGTCGCCATCACGGCACTACATGGCCTGGGCGGTATCGGCAAAACGTCACTGGCGCAGAAGTTGGCGGAACAATTGGGCTTGGGCGACCGCGAGGGTCGCCCCTACTTTCCCGGCGGCGTGCTGTGGTGGACGCTTGGCCCCACTCCCGATGTGATCACGGCGCTGGATGTGTGGGCACGCCACGTCGATGCGCACATCGATCTGTCCAGCCTGCCCACGCCAGAGATGCGGGCCGAGGCCGTGCGTCCGCTGTTGGCGAAGTTGGGCAAGTTGTGTGTCATCATCGATGACGTGTGGGATGCGCCTTCATTCAACGTGTTGAAGAGCGCCATCCCGGCGGGCAATCCCGTGTTGATGACCACCCGCGATGCCGATCTGGCCAAGACCCTGCGCTGCCGCGTCGAGCGCATCGATGCCTTGAGCGATGACGAAGCCGTTGACCTGTTGGTGAAGTTGCTGGGGCCATTGGAGGACGAAGCGCATCCTTCGACTTCAGAGCGGGCGCATGCTGAGCAAAACGAAGTGGAGTCGAAGCACGCCCGCCCTTCCGCTCAGGATGCTTACTCTGCCGCCATCGATATCGCCCACCTGACGGGCGGCCTGCCGCTGGCGCTGGAACTGATCGCGGGCCTGGCCGATTCGCCCGATGATTTGCCTGCACTGGCGCAACGTCTCAAAGATAAATCCCCGCTCGATGTGCTGAAGCGCGGCACCACGCGCGAACAAAGCATCGAGACGTGTTTCACCCTGAGTTACGAGCATCTTGACGCCGAGTTGCAATGGCGCTTTGCCGCGCTGGGCGTGTTTGCGCTCGCGTCCTTTGATCGCGCGGCGATTGCGGCAGTGTGGCGAGTAGACGAAAAAAAGCCAAACAATCCTATCGCGAAGTTGCTCGCTCGATTCCGCAACAAGCCAAGTCAGAAGTCCACAGTGAGTGTGGATGATGCAATCAGTGCTCTGGTACGTCGCAGTCTCCTCTTGCGTGTCATTCCGAATGAAGTGAGAAATCTCAACGCAACGGACGAGACCCCTGCGGAATATACTCAACACGCGCTGCTGCACGACTACGCGCTGAGGTTGTTGAAGGCGGAAGCGAACCCCCACCCTACGCGTACGCGTCCCCCGTTCGCAAAAGATGCGAACAGGGGAAGGGCTGGGGATGGGGGTTTCCTCTTCCACGCCCGCCACGCCGACTACTACCGAACCTTTGCCGAAAAACAAAATTGGCGCGCAGTGGAGCACGCCTTCGACCAGATTGAACACGGTTGGCGATGGGTGCAGAAGAATGCACCGGACCAGGTTATTGGCTATATGGGTGCAGCACAGAATTTCCTTCGCGTTCGTGGTCGCCCTTTTGAGTCGATCAACTGGCTAAACGCCGCCCTTACCCTAACTCGTGCTGTTAATGACCGAGGAAATGAAGGCGTAATCTTAAACAACCTCGGCCAAGTGTATGACTCACTCGGCCAGCAGGACAAGGCGCTGGAGTATTACGTGCAAGCGTTGGACATTCACCGGGAAGCGGGCAACCGCACGGGCAAAGGCGTCACCTTCAACAACCTCGGCTTCGTGTACGACGACCTGGGCCAGAAGGATAAGGCGCTGGTCTATTACACACAGGCTTTGGACATTCACCGAAAATTGGGCGACCGCCTGGGCGAAGGCATCGCCCTTAACAACCTCGGCACGATGTATCGCGACCTCGGCCAGAAGGACAAGGCGCTGAGGTATTACGAGCGGGCGTTGGGCATCTTGCGCGAAGTGGGCGACCGCGCGGACGAAGGTGCCACCCTCCACAACCTCGGCGAGGTGTATCGCACCCTCGGCCAACCGGACAAGGCGCTGGAATACTACGAGCAGGCGTTGGACACTCGGCGCGAAGTGGGCGACCGCGTGGGCGAAGGCCAAACCCTCAACGGCCTTGGCACAGTGTATGCTGACTTGGGCCAGCAGGACAAGGCGCTGGAATCTTACGAGCAGGCTTTGGTCATTCAGCGGGATGCGGAACACGGCGAACGCCATGGCGAAGGGATTACCTTATGGAACATGGGTTATCTATTCGAGAAGATAGAGCGTTTGCCAGAAGCCGTCGAGGTTTTACAAGCCGCCGTGATTGCCTTGCGAGAGTGCAGCAGTCCGCAGGCCGACGGTGCGCAGCGGCGGTTGGATCGGGTACGGGCGAAGTTGCAAGGCAACGAATAAACAACAGATAAACGGATGGCTTCGGTTGGGTATCCGTTTATCCGTTGGCTATCCGTTGCCGCGCCGCAACCTGTCATGCCCGAATGCTTTCGCCATGCGCGCCCCCGTTTCGCGGACAGGGCGTGTCGGGCATCCAGTCACACCATTGGCAAGTGCGGCTGATGGGCACTCTGGATTCCCGCTTTCGCGGGAATGACGTCAATGCCGCGCTCCTACCCATCGTCACGCACCACGCAGCACGCAGTACGTATTACGCATTACGCCCCCATTCGCCCGTGGGCGTGCTCACTCCTCATTCTTCATTGCTCATTGTCCATTGTTCATTTATAATCCTCGCATGTTCACCATCCTCCGCGCCCTGCTCAAGACCATGCGGCCCAAGCAGTGGCTGACCAAAAACATCTTCATCTTCGCCGCCGTCGTATTTGATTCCAAGTTGTTTGTGCCCGGCCCGTTTTTTCAGACGCCGCTCGGCAAGACTATCATCGGCTTTGTCTTGTTGTGCCTGA
The DNA here is from genome assembly GCA_017999195.1 of Thermoflexales bacterium. GTDB lineage: Bacteria > Chloroflexota > Anaerolineae > Fen-1058 > Fen-1058 > JAGOBP01. The sequence continues at coordinate 7,016 of JAGOBP010000051.1, read as the reverse complement.
TTTCCAGCACGATTTACATCATCAACGATCTGGCCGATATTGAGGCCGATCGCCAACATCCCAAAAAGAAGTTCCGACCGATTCCGTCCGGCCTGTTGCCCATTCCGGTCGCGGTGGGCGCGGCGATCGTGATCGGGTTGGGGACGCTCATCGGGTCGTTCGCCCTCAACACCACGTTTGGCTTAATCGTCGTCATCTATGCCCTGATCAATCTGGCGTACTCGTTCAAACTCAAGCACATCGTCATCGTCGATGTGCTCATCGTGGCGGCGGGCTTTGTCTTGCGCGTGGCGGCGGGCGTGCCGCTGGTGCAGGTGGTGCGCTTCTCGCCGTGGCTGTATGTGTGCATGGCGCTGCTTGCCTTGTTTCTGGGCATTGCCAAACGGCGACAAGAGATCATGCTGCTCAAGAACGGCGCCGTCAACGCCCGCGCGATTCTGAATGAATACAACCTGGAATTTCTGGACGGCATGCTCAACGTGATCATGGCGACCACCATTCTGGCCTATTCCATGTACACGTTTCTGGCCGAAGGGCTGCCGCCCAATCACACCATGATGCTGACGATTCCGTTTGTGTTGTACGGCATCTTTCGCTATTTGTATCTGGTACACGTGCGCGGCGAGATCGCCCCGCCCGATGAAGTGGCGCTGAAAGACCGGCCCTTGCAGATCGATCTGGCGCTGTGGGCGCTCAGCGTCGTCGTGTTCCTGTACGTCATCCCGCGCTAAAGACCTCACGCCAAGCAGCAAAGCCGCAAAGATGTTTGATTTTCTTTGCCCCTGTGCGGCTTAGCGTGAGCCAGATTTCTTTCAAAGGATTACGCCATGTCCACTCTCCTGCTTCGCAACATCCACACGTTGATCACGATGAACTCGCAGCGACAGCAAATTCAAGAGGGCGCGATTTACGCGCGCGACAACGTGATCGAATTCGTCGGCCCGATGGCTGATCTGCCGCCCGATCGTGCCACGGCCGATCGAGTGGTGGACGCCCGCGGGATGATCGTCCTGCCCGGCCTCGTCAACACCCATCATCATCTGTATCAGACGCTCACGCGCTGCATCGCCGTCGATTCGGGCCTGTTCAATTGGCTCAAGACACTGTATCCCATCTGGGCGCGCATGGATGCCGAAGCGGTGTACGCCTCTGCGCTGACGGGCATGGCCGAATTGATCCTCAGCGGCTGCACCACCGCCAGCGATCATCTGTACCTGTTTCCCAACGGCTCCAAGTTGGACGATGAAATCCGCGCCGCGCAAGAGATTGGCCTGCGCTTCCACGCCTCGCGCGGCTCGATGTCGCTGGGCGAAAGCAAAGGCGGTCTGCCGCCCGATAGTGTCGTCGAAGACGAAGCGGCCATCCTGAAAGACTGCGTGCGCGTGATCGAGACCTTCCATGACGCCAAGCCCGGTGCAATGACGCGCGTGGTGGTTGCGCCGTGTTCGCCCTTCTCCGTGACGCAAGACCTCATGCGTGAGGCGGCGGCGTTGGCGCGGCAATACAAGGTACAATTACACACACACCTCGCCGAGACCTACGACGAAGACGATTTCTGCAAGCAGATGTTTGGCGTCTTGCCGGTAGAATATGCGGAGCAAGTGAATTGGCTGGGCGACGATGTGTGGTATGCGCACAGTGTCCACGTCCGCCCGCAAGACATCACGTTGATGGCGCACACGCAGACGGGCGCGGCCCACTGTCCCACCAGCAACATGCGGCTCGCGTCCGGCATCGCGCCCATTCGCGCCATGATCGATGCGGGTGTGCCCGTGGGTCTGGGCGTCGATGGCAGCGCCAGCAACGACGGCAGTCACATGCTGGCCGAGGCGCGGCAGGCGATGTTGTTGCAGCGCGTGCTGGGCAATCCGTCCGGCCTGACGGGGCTGGAGGCCCTTGAATTAGGCACGTTGGGCGGCGCGAAGGTCTTGGGGCGCGACGACATCGGTTCGCTGGAACCCGGCAAATGCGCGGACTTCATCGGCGTCAACCTGAATCGACTGGACTATGCGGGCGCGCAGCATGATCCGCAAGCGGCGCTCGTCTTCTGCGCGCCGCAGCGCGTTGATCTGTCCGTCATCAATGGCCGCATCGTCGTCGAAGACGGGCAGTTGCTCACGGCGGATGTGAACAAGATTATCGAACAGCATAATCGCATCTCGAAGAAGTTGATTAATGGGTAGATTAGTAGATTAGTAAATTAGTAAGTTGGTAGATTAGTGGGGTAGTCAACTGATTCGCGAACCACCAATGTACTAACCCCCAATTTACCAATCGACTACTCTCCAATCTACCAATCTACTAGCCCCCAATTTACTAATGTACCAATCTACCGAGGAACTATGGAACTCAATCAAGTCATTAACATCGCGCGCGGGAACGAACCCGCCGACCTGCTGCTGAAGGGCGGGCAAATCGTCAACGTCTTCAGCGGCGAAGTGCATCAAGCCGATGTCGCCATCAGCGAAGGCAAAATCGTGGCGGTGGGCAGCGGTTATACCGCCAAAGAGATCATCGATGTGACGGGGCAAGTCATCGCGCCCGGTTTCATCGACGCGCACGTCCACATCGAGTCGGCGATGGTGCCGCCGTCGCAATTTGCGCGCGCCGTCGTGCCGCGTGGCACCACCACCGTCATCACCGACCCGCACGAAATTGCGAATGTGCTTGGTCTGGAAGGCATCCGCTTCATGTTCGATGCCGCCAAGTACAATCCGCTCAGCATGTTCGTCATGCTGCCCTCGTGCGTGCCCGCCACCGATATGGAAACGTCGGGCGCGGTGCTGCGCTACTACGACATCGACAGTTTCAAGAACTATCCGTGGGTGCTGGGCCTGGCCGAGATGATGAACTATCCCGGCGTAATCAATCAAGACCCCGACGTGCTGGCGAAAATCAAAGCGTTCGGCGACAAGATTCTGGACGGGCACGCGCCGGGCCTGACGGGCCGCGACCTGAACGCCTACGTAGCGGCCGGTATCGGCTCCGATCACGAGTGCACCACCGTCGAAGAAGCGCGCGAGAAGTTGCGCCTGGGCATGATGATCTTCATCCGCGAAGCGACGACCGCGCACAATCTGGACGCGCTTATCCCGTTGATTACGCCCGCCACTTCCGCGCGCATCTGCTGGTGTACGGATGATCGTCAACCCAGCGACCTGCTCGATCAGGGCGGCATCGATTACCTGATCCGCCGCGCCATCCGATCGGGCATCGACCCCGTCACGGCCATTCAGATCGGCACGCTCAACCCCGCCAACTACTTCGGCCTGAGCGATCGCGGCGCGATTGCGCCCGGTCTGCGCGCCGATCTGGTGGTGCTGGATAATCTGCGCAATGTCACGACCAAGATGGTCTTGCGCGGCGGCAATGTCGTCGCCCGCGACGGACAGTTGCTGCCGTATCCGAATCAAAACCGCGAGATTCGCGTGCGCAGTTCCATGAATGTGGATTGGGACAAGATCAGTTTCAAGGTTAAGGCCACCGGTTCGCGCGGTCGCGTTATCGGCGTGATTCCCGAGCAGATCGTGACCGAGCATTTGATCGAAGACTTGACGATCGAGAACGGTGAAGCCGTGCAAGACCCCGGCCTGGACCTGTTGAAGATCGCCGTGATCGATCGGCACACGCATTCGGGCACCCACACGATCGGTTTTGTGAAGGGCGTTGGCTTGCTGCGCGGCGCGATTGCGTCATCCATCGCGCACGATCATCACAACCTCGTCGTCATCGGCGCGGATGATGAATCGATGTTGACGGCGGCGCGGGCGGTAGGCAAGACACATGGCGGCCTCGCTGTGGCGAACAAACAGGAAGTGCTTGCGCAAGTACCGCTGCCCATCGCGGGCCTGATGTCCGATCAGCCGATCGAGACAGTGCGCGCCCAGATGGATGAGGCTCTGCGCGCGGCGCACCAACTCGGCTCCACGCTGCACGATCCGTTCATGACCATGTCGTTCCTGGCGCTGGCCGTCATCCCCGAACTGAAGATCACGGATCAAAGTTTGGTGGATGTGGTGAAGTTCCAGAAAGTGTCGTTGTTTGTGGATTGAACTTGTATAGTTTGCGAGACGCCAGTCAGAGGTTATCGCCCGTGTTTTGCGGGACGGGTGACAAGTGACCTTGATCAAAGTGACAGGCTGTCAGTTGGCAAAAGGCTGAATCTCGTTTACAATGTTTTTCGTCGGTGCAGGTTCACGCGGGAAAATGCTCTTCGCGAAACGCACGCCGCCGATGATGGCATTAGGTTGACAACCGGCCGTCGTATTCGCGAAGACCTTGCGGGTGCGGCGGCTGTTTTCTTGAGTCGAGTAGTCAACTGGTAATTGGTCAATTGGCTAACTGGTTGATCAGCCCCCAATCACTCATTGACCATTACCCAATCTACCATCCTACCAATTTACTAATCTACCAACCCACTCACCACACCTATGCGCACGATCGAACTCATCACTTATCTCAACGACTACCTTCGCCTCAGCGAACACGAAGACCGCTCGAATAACGGTCTGCAAGTGGAAGGGGCGGGCAGTGTGACCAAAGTAGCCTTCGCCGTGGATGCGTGCCAAGCGGCGTTTGAGGCCGCGCGCGACGCTGGCGCGCAATTGCTCATCACCCATCACGGCTTGTTCTGGAGCGAGGTCAAGTTGCTGACCGGCCCGCACTTCAAGCGCGTCAAGACCCTGCTCGATGCGAACGTGGGCCTGTACGGCGTGCATCTGCCGTTGGATGCCCATCCCGAAGTGGGCAACAACGTGGAACTCTGCCGCATCATCGGCCTGATGGATATTCAACCGTGGGGCACGTACAAAGGCCATCCGGCTGGCTTTGGCGGCACGCTCCCCCGCCCGATTACGCTCAACAACCTGGCGGCCAAGATCGATGCGGTGTTGGGCGCTTCGTCGCGCGTGCTGGCCTTTGGGCCGCAGGTGGTCGATCGGGTGGCGGTGTGCAGCGGCGGCGCTTCGTCCTTCATCCCGCAAGTGGTGGCCGCCGGTTTCAGCACCTATGTCAGCGGGGAGACATCGCACAGTCATTATCACGATGCGAAAGATTACGGCCTCAATGTGATCTACAGCGGCCACTATGCCACCGAGACCGTGGGGCTAAAGGCCCTGGCGCGGCATTTGGAAACGCAGTTTAGTCTGCAAACAACCTGGCTGGATTTGCCGACCGGGATGTGAATCGGGAATTGGTACATTGGTACATTGGGAATCGGTACATTGGTAAATTAGGAATTAGTCAATTGGCTAAGCCAGCGAACAACGCACCAATCTACCAATTTACTAATTTACCAAAGCACTAACCTACCCATCTACTTGTTGTCGATATTGCCTCAGGAGGTCCACCGCCATCCAAACCGAAGTTCGCTGCATCGATGTTGTTTCGGAACACCATTACTCACAGGAGGAGTAAGACATGTCTAAGAAGTTGTGGTCTATGATCGCTGTACTGATGGTCGCAACGATGATCATCGCGGCCTGTGCCCCGGCGGCCGCGCCCGCGACCCAGGCCCCCGCGGCCAAGCCGACGGATGCCCCCGCCGCGCCCGCCAAGCAATTCACGTTCGGCATGATCCTGGTCGGCCCGCAGAACGACAAGGGCTGGAGCCAGGCGCACTTCGAAGCCGGGCAGTATCTGGAGAAGAAACTCGGCGCGAAGATGATCACGATCGATAAGGTCAACCCGGCCGATCGGCCCGGCACCACCGTCGATCAAGTGGCCGCAGACATGATCGCGCAAGGTGCGCAGATGGTCTTCGCCACCTCAGACGACATGAAAGACGGCGCGTTGTTGGCCGCCGAAAACAATCCCAAGATCCCCATGATCTGGGCGTCTGGCGACAGCGCCTGGGATCAAGGCAAAGCCTTTGCCAAGCTGCCCAACCTGGGCAACATCATGGGCAAGATGGAATACGGCAAGATGATCGCGGGCTGCGCCGCCGCCCTGACGACCGAAAAAGCCTCGATCGGCTATCTTGGCCCACTGATCAATGACGAGACCCGCCGCCTGGTCAACTCGGCTTATCTGGGCGCGCGCTATTGCTGGGAAAAGTATCGCGGCAAGCCCGCCGCTGAGCTGAAGTTCGAAGTCAAGTGGATCGGCTTCTTCTTCCATATCCCCGGCGTCACGCTCGATCCGACGCAAGTGGCCAATGAATTCTTCGACACCGGCGTCGACGTGCTGCTGTCCGGCATCGACACCACCGAAGCGCTGGTCGTAACCGGCCAACGTTCAGAAAAGGGCGACAAAGTGTGGGCGATCCCCTATGACTACAAGGGCGCTTGCGATCAATCGCCGAAGATCTGCCTCGGCGTGCCGTACTTCAACTGGGGTCCGGCGTACTTGAAGGCCGCCCAGGCTGCCATCGACGGTTCGTTCAAGGCCACCTTCGAGTGGAACGGCCCCGATTGGAAAGACATCAACAATCCGGACACCAGCGCGGTCGGCTTTGTGAAGGGCACGGCGTTGTCGGCCGATAATGCCAAGAAGCTCGATGAGTTCACCGCCGGTTTGGCCGATGGCTCGATCAACCTGTTCAAAGGCCCGCTGAATTTCCAGGATAAGTCGGTCTTCCTGAAGGACGGCGAAGTGGCCACCGATCTGCAACTCTGGTACACGCCGCAATTGCTGGAAAACATGCTCGGCGCGAGCGTGGCTACCAAGTAGGTTGTAGCCCGCAGTTAGCACTGGATGAAACGGGTAGCCGGTAGCATCGCTATCGGCTATCCGTCTAATTGTTTGTAACGCCAGTAATTTGACCTCGGTAGATTAATCGTCATTGCGAGCCGCGTAGCGGCGACGCCAAGCGGCCCACCAGCGCGAAGCGCTGGGCCTGGGCCGCAATCTCCGCTGTGAATGGGAGATTACTTCGTCGGCCTCACGGCCTCCTCGTAATGACGCTGGACAGTGAGGGGCCTATGCGACTTGAACTGCGCGACATCCACAAGCACTACGGAAAACTCCACGCCAACGACGGCATCACCTTCACGATCGAGTCTGGCACGCTGCACGGC